>JACQHT010000054.1 GCA_016198835.1 Planctomycetota bacterium
GCAGCCTCAAGAGGGGTTTTGCCTCCAAGTTCTTTATAACCAATCTCGCCGTCACTAAGGCCGTCAAGCACTATGTAAAGAATCTTTCGCATGAGTAACACCTTCTCCTTTTTATACCGTTCTGTATTTTTCTACGCCGATTTCGTAAAGGTCACCGCTGTAGGCTTTGGTCCCGGAGGCGAAGGACAAGCCCACATCGCAAACGAATCCATTAGCATCCAGGAACTCAAGGACTTCGCAGTCATCATGGGCTTAATTACTTCCGATTTGTTGAAATAGTTAACAGCATCCTTCGCTATTTTCAGTGCAACAACTATACCCATCCTCGATGTCTTTTGTGTGGTCGGTTACTATGAAGAGTCCTTTATAGGGTGGGTTTTGGAGCTTTAAAGCCGTATCGGTACATACCTCAACCGCCTCGTTTCTCGGAAATAAATGTCCTTCTTCATCCATTACAGCCTTAAAGGGACCCCTATAAATAGCATACTGCCCAATATAGGTACAACCAGCCTTTTTCTCAAATTTATAACCCCTTATGGTTACTGAAAAGAATTTGCAGCTCGTGCCTGAGGCAGATTCGCCCTGGCGAACATCCACTTCCTTCCAGAAGACCTTTTGAAGCACCTGCAACCCATAGAAGCCAGCCTGCTCGAGATACGAGATAAATTCTTCCTCCGTAAGAGCGCCACCCATGCACTCACCCCATAATTTCTCATTTACCTTTAGATGCGGTGGTACCTCCCCCTCAGAAACAATGTCTGAAACAACCACACGGCCGTTATCCTTCAGTATCCTCCACATCTCCCTGAAAACTGCCTTCTTATCTGGTGAAAGATTTATGACACAGTTTGAGGTAATCAAATCCATCGTCCTATCAGCGATGGGAATTTCCTCCAGGAAGCCTTTCCTGAACTCTACAACGTTAAATCCAAGACGCTTAGCTACGAGCTTATTATTTTTATTAGCAATCTCAAGCATCTCATCCGTCATGTCTATCCCGATTACCTTACCATTAGAACCCACCTTTTTTGCGGCAATAAAACAATCAATGCCACCACCGGAACCCAAATCAACCACCATTTCACCTCCAGTAACGCCTGCAATACTCATCGGGCTGCCGCAGCCGTAGAATCTGTCCAATACATCCTGGGGGATATGACTTGTATCTTCCTTTTGGTAACTTGTGGGACAGCACAGTTCTGACTGAGGTTCTTTGGCGGCTCTGCCGTAGAATGTCCGCACTACCTGACGTGCCCTGTCAACATCAAAGGAGAGTACACAATTGGAATGCAATGTCCTTACTGAATGCGGAATGCGGAGTTCGGAATTAGGAATAATTCTGCAATCCGCATTCCACAATCCGCAATTTAGACCGCCCTCACCCATTGCCTTAAATATAACCGGTGCATTAAAGCCCGATTTGGCATTGAATACCCGCCTCTTTTCCTCTGTAAGCTCAACGAGGGTATCCGCAATCATTTCCTTATAAAGTGCGCAATAAGGGTCTGCACCGTGTAGTTCTTTGGTATAAAGGTATGAGTGCTCAATATCGCCGCCACCGCATAAAAACCTTAGACGACACGAAACACAGTCACCCTTTCTTTGTAAAGTGGCATTGTGGAACAATTTGCTTACAGGACTTTTTTGCCATATATCTTCTAATGGCTCTTTAAGAATATTCCCGCAGTAAAGACCCTTATACCCCGCAAGCGATGCGGATGGATAGGCCTCTCCATTTGAATAGATACACAAGCTGTCATAACACGCATTGCTGAGGTCATACCTCGTGCCCCTCTGGCTGTTTAACCGCATCTTCAGGGATTCGTAATTATCAATTAATATCCCTGATTCCTTAGCCGCCTCTTTCACTGCACGCAATGTGTCTATTAGTGTGTGTAGGGGTGGGGTAACCCCGCCCCTACTAAAGGGGGGACGAGGGGGATTTGTGGCAGCCCTGCCCCGGTTGTGCAGCCATAACAGGTGATGGTTCTTTATGCCGAGGGCTGCGATTAGCCTCGTAATTGCAGGCACATCATCGGCATTCTGCGATGTTACAGTGGTAGTAACGGTTGGAGAGAATCCTGCTTTTATTGTGTACTTGATTCCCTTAAGAATTTGCTCAAAACTTCCCTTGCCTCTTACGGCATCATTAATCTCAGGCTTCGAGCCGTCGAGACTTATCTGAATCTTTATACGTTCTGAGTTTAATTTCAGAAAACCATTACGCCCTCCGTTTCCCAACAGTGTTCCATTGGTAAGGACGGCAACCTCTATTTGTTTTTTCTCCGTAATATAATGAAGCAGTTCAAACATATCGTCCCTTACAAACGGTTCTCCCCCTGTAATATAAAAACGGTTTACGCCGAGCATACAGGCATTGTCAATAACGCTCTTGATATTTTTGGTAGGAAGACCCTTGTCACCACCTGTGGAGGAATTTACGAGGCAGTGTGAACAGGTCAGATTGCAGTTATTATTTGTATGAATCCACAGCTCATTAAGTTTTTCTGGTTTAATAAAATCTGCCCTTCCTGAGTATGGAGAGTTTATAATAGGTTCAGGGGAAACAAACTTGTATCGCAGCGCATCCTTTAAGAAGGTGTCAACGTGCAGCCATGCCTTTGCGGTGTCCATAGAGAATTCATTAGCATAGGATGTGATGACGCCATTTAAATTGGGAAGGAAACGAATATAATCTATAATTCTTATCCCTCTATGGCCTGTTGCGACCCAGTTGGGGGTGTCGCCATCTATTAAAACATGAAGTCCGTTTCGTTCTATTATTGAAAAATCTGGCACATATAGTTTAACATCTCTCAAGATTTCCATGATGTCTCCTTCTATTTACTTCTGTCCGTTTAAGTTCCAATCATAATCGAGATGTTTTATTGTCACTTTATTATTCCTTATAAATTCCGCATCCTCTGCATTTAAATATTTAGCCACATAATCTTCTATCCTCTCTCCATTCTTAATAAAATCCTCTTTATACCATTTAAAGATAGAAGAGAGATATAAGATACCCCTTTCTTTATCAAGATAATTCTTGCTTTTGTTATTAATGAAGAATTTTGCCTGTGCTTCAAGTTGCTGCTCCAATTTCTCGCCTCTGTACGCCTCGGTTAATAACTTCGGACAACTCATTGATGCGCAGTTAATGGCAAAATGTATCCTCGGTTCTTTAAATGCCCCTCTTATCTTTTCGTTTTCTATCGCCCGCAGGGTAATTTCCCCACCCTTTATCTCAAACTTCTTTCGAATAAAAAAGCTGTGCGGTAGCCAGCCTACGTCAAGGACACTCTTTATTGGATATTCTTCTAATACACCCTTTAGCACAAATGTATTATATGCATTTATCCAGAAAGTTAGGCGATGTTTTTCTGATGGTAGGGTCTCAGGGTCTGTATTGGAAAGATACTCAATGTATCGCATAAATTCCTTGTCTTCTTTTAGCCCTTTATAATTTACCAATCCATCCTTTGAAACATAACGGCGCAAAACGCTGTCAAATATGGAATCCGGGTCGTCCTTTTCTGATGAAAAAACTGTAATCACCATTCCATGAACCGCCATTAAAACCAACAATATTAAAATAATTCTCATTTACAAATTTTCTTCCAGGAAGGTGCATTTATCCAAACCATTTTATCAACTTCTTGGTTACCTTGGGAACCCAGCCGGAAAATATCTTTTCAGCATAGTATAAATTAGTTGTCTTTCTCACTGCCTGAGATAACGTTGGATATACGTGAATAGTATTTGTAATACTTCTAACGCTAAGCTTATTCTGCATTGCAAGGACAAATTCGTGCAAGAGTTCCCCACCCCGTGGTGCAAGGACATGAGCGCCTAATATATGTCCCTTCTTCGTGCAAATAATTTTAATTATGCCTCTTACTTCGCCTTCTATGACAGCCCTATCCAATTCCTTTACGTCATACCTATATACTTTTACATCCCCGTATTTTTGCCTTGCTTCACCCTCGGTTAGTCCCACCCGACCAAGCTCAGGGTCGGTATAGGTAACCCATGGGATGACACTATAATTCGCCTTTCTTTTCACAAGAGGAATCAAGGCATTGGCTACCACAAGACCTGCCTGATATTCAGCAACATGCGTAAACAAATATTGTCCAGTAACATCCCCGCATGCCCATATATTCCTTGCAGTGGTACGCATGGCTCTATTTACCACGATAGCCCTGCGTTCAACCTTTACCCCGGCAGCTTCGAGATTAAGCCCCTCCAGGTTGGGCGCACGTCCAATAGCAAGCATAAATTCATCTGCTTCGTACGTCGTTTGCCGTCCACCACATTCTGCAACCACTATCTTTCGATTGCCCTCTTGTTTAACATGGTCTACATTAACACCTGTATATATCTTGATTCCTTCTCCCTTAAGGATTGACTCAAGGATATCAGAAATCTCTTTATCTTCACGAGGAAGAATCTGCCCCATCTTTTCTATGACCGTAACCTTCGACCCTAATCTTGCAAACACTTGAGCAAACTCCATTCCTATAGGACCAGCTCCCAGTATAATGATTGATTTTGGTAAATAATCAAGGTTGAGGGCGCTTTCGCTGTTAAGATATTTGATTTGCTCGAGTCCTTTGATAGGAACAGCAACGGCTCTCGAACCTGTTGAGATGACGAATTTCCTGCTTTTAATCGTGCAACCGTTTAATTCAAAGGTATGACGGTCAATAAATCTTCCGTTACCAAAAAAAACTTTTACCCCTAAATTTTCAAACCTTTTAGGGTCATCATGTTCGCCAACCTTTGATATGACATTTCTCATGCGCAACATGATATTCTTAAAATCAAAAGAGGCATTTGTATCATCCAGCCCATATTCCTTTGCCCTTTTTATCAGGGACGCTATTTTTGCTGATTGAATAAGGGTCTTTGTAGGCACGCATCCATAATAAAGACAATCTCCACCCAGTTTGTTTTTCTCAACAAGGGCAACCCTTGCGCCCAGTTGAACAGCCCCACTTGCAACGTTTAAGCCTCCCGCCCCGCCGCCAATTACCGTAAGGTCAAAATTCTCCATAGCCTTTTCCCCCTTTTGACTTTTTTAACCTCTTGTAAATAGTCGGTATGAAAGAAATTAATATAAGCAGAAAGCTGGCAATAATCAAGTTTGTAAATGCCTTTTTTCCGCTGCCGGTTACACCGCCAAGGAGCGCATCTGCAAAATAGGTATAAATGAACGTGGCTGGCAGCATGCCAATGGCAGAACCTAAAAGATAATCACGATATTTAATCCTGGAAAGCCCGGAGCCAAGATTTAGTCCGTTAAAAGGCACTATAGGGATTAGCCTGAGTGTGAATATAAACCTGAAACCATGCTCGGCAACCTTTTCGTCAAAAGATTCTATCCTTCCTTTCATAAATCTTGCGACAAAGTCACGCCCTAAGTACCTTGCCGTCAAGAATGCAAGTGTAGCGCCTAAATTAGCAGCCAGTATGTTATATAAAGTACCCCAAGCTACCCCAAATATTGCGCCGCCACACAAGGTTAAGAGCGAGCCCGGAAGCGCAACAACACATCCAATCCCATAAATAAGAATGAAACCTACAGGTCCCCACCAATGTTCTCTTAGCTGAGCAAAAAGCCCAAGAAGCGCCTCCTTCTGCGTATATTGTGATAAAGTTGTATATCTGAATGCAAAAAAAGCACCTCCAATGATAACTATTAAAATTATAAGCTTAATTATTGATTTCCCGCCAGCCATTGAAAGTGCTCATACTTTCATAAGTAGCCTTATCAGCTTTTCACTACTTAGCTTTGATACCATAACATATTGAGTACTCGCTTCTCTCCATCCAATAATCTGACATTGACCGCAAGCCGCCGTATCTGTATATACCACCAACTTATCTGTTAGAACCTCTTTCATCTTTGCAAAATCAATTTCAGAATTACACGCTATTAGCAACACGATGGGTATGTCATCATGCATACAAAAAACCAGCGGAGCCTTTATGCCATTAATTTCCGTCAATGTTGCGCCAACTAATTGTACGTCTTCTTTAATGCCAGGCAAGGTTACACTCAAACCAGCTTGATTCTGAAAGTACGCAACAATTTCATTGGCATCCTGTGAACGCAAATCAAGGTCAATCTGTTTCTTTACATAGTCATGATATTTTGAATCCGCAAGGGTTAAAAGCAAATTCCCCCGACTCGCTTTCAGCGCAGCCTGCCTCTTTAGGTTATTTTGAATTGTAAAAAAGGAACCGATTAGAATGATTGCAGTTACCACACCGATAAGCGGGATTAGCCTGTTCTTTAATAACAAACTCTTTTTAAATAGGGTAAAGAAGTTAGGTTTTCTTTCTACACTTCTCAAAATTTTGCGCTCAAGGTAAGCAGGGGTGCTTACCGTGCAAACAGTTTCTTTTACCCTTTTTTGAATAAGCCTTTCCTTCTCTATTTTCTGACTGCATCCATAGCACATATCAAGATGCGCCAGAACCTCAACGTTCTTTTCCACATCGAGTTCGCCATCAAGAAAGGCGTAAAAATATTTCCTTGTATCACCGCAATTCATTTTTTACTCTTCTTTAAAACCGCGTTTTTCTGCATAATTAGCTAATTTTTCTTTTAGTAGTCTTCGTCCTCTATATATTCTCGACATTACCGTGCCAATAGGGCATCCGAGCATCTGTGAAATCTCCTTGTAAGAAAAACCCTCCACCGTCGAAAGTAAGATTACCATTCGAAAATCATCGGGTAATTCTTCCAGGGCTCTTTTTACATCGGAGTCTAACAATTCATCGAATTTTGCCGCATCTTCAATTGTTGACGTCAACACTTCTTCTTCTATTAATTCATGAAAGGACTCAATACTATCAAAATCAACCAAGGTCGGTTCTTTTTTCCCTTTTCGATACTGATTAATAAAAGTATTAATTAATATTCTAAATAACCATGCCTTCTCGTTAATAACGCCTTTATCGTCCTGGAGAAACCTGAATGCCTTTAAATAAGTCTCTTGAACCAGGTCCTCTGCATTATTTTCGTTCTTAACAAGATATAATGCTTGCCTGTATAAGGC
>JACQHT010000053.1 GCA_016198835.1 Planctomycetota bacterium
CGGATTTTTTCCTGTCTAAATCCGGCGAAAAAGAAACAATGTTTTCCTTACAGCTTCTGACATCCCAGGTGGATTCTATGCCGAGTTCCTTGAGCCTTGATTGAGTATGTTCTATAAGGTCAGTAACCTCAGTATTAATCAGGAATATAATAGTCTGTGCCCGACCCACGGGCTTTTCAACCCGTGTGTGCCCGCTATTCCCATCGAGGCTCGAAAATTTCCTCCGTATATGCTCAGAAGCAATTTTCCAGAGGTCTACATCCTGCAAAGCATCTTCGGTAATTAGTCCTGCCTGAAGGCTATCGTCGAGGTCATGGTTATCGTATGCTATGGAATCCACCTTATCAACAATCTGAGCCTCAAGAAGTGGACGTTCGTCTGGATTAAATTCATCGGTTACTGGTTTATCGTAGGTGGTCTTATGCTTGGCAATAGATTCCCTTACCTCCCACGAAAGATTAAGGCCTGGGAATTCTGGATACCGCTTTTCAAGTATGTCCACCACCCGCAAGCCGTGCAGATTGTGCTCAAAGCCGCCGTGGTCCTTCATGAGTTTCTTAAGGGCATCTTCACCGGAATGACCAAAAGGTGTGTGGCCAAGGTCGTGGGCTAATGCTATTGCCTCGGTTAAATCCTCATTCAGGTCGAGGGCTCTTGCAACACAACGGGATATCTGGGCAACCTCGATTGTGTGTGTGAGGCGTGTTCTATAATAGTCGCCCTCATGATTTACGAAGACTTGTGTCTTATACTCAAGACGCCTGAAGGCGGTAGAGTGGATTATCCTATCCTTGTCTCTTTGATATATGGAACGGTACGAATGTTCCTCTTCCAAATATTTCCTGCCACGTGAGTCCTTGCTTTTCATTGCATAAGTGGCAAGGAGCTTTTCTTCTCTTTCTTCTATATCTTTTCTTGAAAGCACGTCATTTAGCCATCAGCTTTCAGCTTTTTGTAAAACAATCCTTTAATTCGTGATAAAGTTCCTCAAGTGATTGAGGGATTACCTTTGTATCTGTAAAAACAGGCATGAAGTTCGTATCGCCCATCCATCTCGGAACTACATGAATGTGAATGTGGTCAGTTACCCCTGCGCCAGCTTCCTTTCCAAGATTAAGTCCAATATTAAATCCATCCGGGTGCATCTTCTTAATCAGAACTTCTCTGACCTCTTTCACGAGCATCATCATCTCGAGCATCTCATGACTGGTTAGCTCAGAAATATCTCCCTTGTGTTTTTTCGTAACCACCATTACGTGTCCACTATTGTAAGGATACTTATTCAGCATGCAAAAGCAATCTCTGCCACGGTATATGACAAGGTTTTCTGCATCGTGATTTTCTTCATTAGCCCGACAAAGAAAACAGCCCGATGTTTTTTCCTTGATGTATTTTATGCGCCACGGCGCCCACAATGTTTTCATTGTTTTCACCCAACCCGGGGTAATACCACGGACAAACAAGTTTGTCCATGCCACCCATTATTTGCAAGATGCACAGCTTGAAGATGTACAGGTAGCGCAACTTGAAGAACCTCCTTCAGATTCAGATGAGCCGTTACTACCACCTGCAGACATCCCGAACACAGAGAAGACCTTATGAACATTGTTACTGTTGCACTGAGGACAATGAGGTTTTTTCCGTTTGCCTGAGGCGGATGAACTGTGGAAAAACTCCTCAAACTTCTTATTGCATTCGTTGCACTCGAACTCATAAATAGGCATATTAGTCCTTCAAGGATATTGGTAGACAACGGACTTTATGTCCGTTGAAGTCAACGATGGTCAACATCGTTGTCTACCTTTTTTCAAAAGAAGGTAAGTACTGTAGTGGGTCTACAGGTCTATCGTTCACAAATATCTTAAAATGCAAGATGGGCTGGTTGCCCACCCTTGCAATTACCTGCCCTTGCCTGACCTTACTTCCCTTATTAACCAGAACTTCCCCAACGTGCCCATACCAGCTATCTAACCCACGCTGATGCTCAATCACCACCACCTTGCCACCAGACCCTTCAGCAGCATCAGTGGCAGTTACAACAATACCCCCTCTTATAGCCACCACATCCTGTCCTGACCCTGTCCTTATATCAATACCAGTATTCCTCAGACCGTTCTTTTCGTTACCGTAATAGGAGATTATATTTCCTTTTACGGGCCATATAAAACTAACTGTCTTAGGGGGGCTACCGATACTGGTAGGAGAGGTGTAAGCGCTGGTCTTTTTGCCACCGGGAATAATTATTTCCTGACCCGGCTGTAACGCCCTGACGTCTGATATGTGGTTTGTTGTAATAAGAACCTTGGGTGAAACCCCATAAGCTTTAGCAATTCTGTATATCGTGTCGCCACGCTTTATGGTATATACGGCGCCTTCTGTTCCCTTAGGCACCTCCACAGCTTCCGGCTTTTTCTCCTCTTCTAATGGTGGAGCTGGAATCCGTGAAACTGGAGGTGGTGTTACCGTAGCACAACCTGAGAAGAAAAGTACAATCACCGTAAGCCACCCAACTTTTTTAACTATGTTGACATTCACTGTTGTTATTAAACTTGATGGAGCGGGCGATAGGATTCGAACCCACGACGCCCAAAAGGCTACCAAGACATTAAAAATTCTAAACTCAAATATCTACCCTGAACTTGTTTCAGGGCTAAACAAATCCTATATGCCGATTCGTTCTGTGAATTAATTAAATTTATCTATAAATTCTTTAGCAGCTTTGAGGGCGTCTTTTACTAAAACCGCATTGCAGAAAAGTCCCCTATAACATCCCGCAATATGTAGTGTATCATACAGGTGTTCAAATTTTCTTGCAAGTTTACCATTATGTGGAGCAAAATGTTTCTGCAAAGCATCCCTATATCCTTCAACCGATTTAGGTAATTCCTTTTTGCTTAACCCTTTTTTAAATAGCGCTTCATTGATTGCCTCTAACAATGCTAAATATGCAGTGCCAAATACTTCCCGTACAGGCTTAATATCTGTATAATCATTATCTTCTATTGGAATACGGGCAAGTATCTCTTTTGCATTTTGTAGGTATCTCAATGATTCTTTCATATGCTAATCCGCCTCAGGTATTCCGTCGCCTTCGGCTAAGGATACCTCAGTACATTAGAAATCTAATTTCTAACGTACCAAGCTTGCAATGCCATGCCATGTCGGCATGACGTGGTAATTTAGTAAGCGTGGAGCGGGCGATGGGATTCGAACCCACGACGCCCAGCTTGGGAAGCTGGTATTCTACCGCTGAATTACGCCCGCATCTGTTTTGAAAAAACGATTTAACATGGACAAACAAGTTTGTCCATGCCACCCTTTAATTTAATATAGCACAAGTTGTGTTAGAGTCAAGTGCTATTAACTACAGACCCATGCTGGCACTTTGCCCCTTGCCATGAATCCCTTCGCTTTAGTTCGGCAGTAATTGCTGCGCACACATCCGCCTTGCTCATGGGCCAGACAGGCGAAATAAGGAACTTCCCGTGGGTATCGCCAACCAGCCTATGTACACAAATATCGGAAGACAAGCGTTCAAGAAAATCAGCAGATATGCTAACGTATTCCTCTGCACTCATTGTATGTATGTTTCCCTTAAAATATTCCTCTGCAAGGGGTGTGTTCTTTGCAATGTATAGATGATGGAGCTTTATCCCATTTATTCCCATAGCAGAAACGATATTAGCAGTCTCCATCATATCGTTCCAATCCTCTCCGGGGAGACCAAGAATAACATGAGCACAGATATTAATGCCTCTACCCTTCGTGCGAGAGATTGCATCCTCAAATGCCTTAAATGAATGACCGCGATTTACTAATCCTAATGTACGGTCATGAATTGATTGCAGACCGTATTCAATCCATACATGGTAATCCTTAGTATAACCCGCTATCAATTCAAGCACATCATCAGAAACACAATCTGGCCTTGTGCCTATAGAAATACCAATTACATCCTTTTCCTCCAGCGCTTCATCATATTTAGCTTTCAAAACATCAACATTGGCGTAGGTATTGGTAAATGCCTGGAAATAGACTATAAATTTTCCCGCCCCGTATCTATTTCTTAGAAAATTAATACCGCTTTTTACCTGTTCCCTTATGGGGATAGTCTTGCCTCCAACATTGGGGCTGAAGCTCTCGTTTGCACAATAAGTACAGCCACCAAACCCTACCTTGCCATCCCTGTTAGGACAGGTAAAGCCTGCATGAATGGGAATCTTCTGAACCCTGAAAGGAAAGCGTTCTTTTAAAAATTGGCTAAATGGATAATATCGCAAAGGGTGCTCCTTTATCCAGGACTCTTGAACCATATTTAACTCCACGTAAAGGGTATACGCTGAAGGCTTAAGGCTGAA
>JACQHT010000056.1 GCA_016198835.1 Planctomycetota bacterium
GAAAAAATGAATTGCTTCCACAAATGGATATTAATGGAACCTTCCGATACGATGGTATTGGAGGAGACTTAGGTGAAAGCAATAAGCTCGTTACAGACACGGACTTTGAGAGCAAGAGTCTTGGTCTCACATTTGAAATTCCCATCGGGCTTCGTTCTGCCAGAAGTAACTATACAAAGGCAAAACTCGAGGCATTACAGGCAGGGCTTGACGTTAAAAAGACAGAGCAAAAGGTAGTAGTGGACGTCAGGACTGCGGTTCGCCAGATAAACACCAATATCGAAAGGGTGTATTCTACACGAAAGGCAAGGGAACTGGCAGATAAGAAACTCGATGCTGAAGGAAAGAAGTTTAATGTGGGCAAGACCACAAGCCTCGAGGTCCTCAGGGCACAGGAGGATTTAGCCATGGCGGAAGGGAACGAGACGAAGGCAATTATTGACTATCAGGTATCCCTCGGGGATTTAGACGTGGTCACGGCAACAGTACTTGAAAAGAATGATATACATCTTAAGGAGTAAACCCTGCGGGAGTCTCAAAGGCAAGATTGCTTCACCCTCCTCAGGCGGACAAAGAACGATAGGAAGTGAAGGGCTCGGAATGACACTGTGTTTTGTCATGCTGAATTTATTTCAGCATCTCTTGGGATCCCGAAACAAGTTCGGGATGACATTTTTGAAGGTCGGAATGACATTTTCAGGGTAGGGGATTAATCTTCCTCTAACGTGGATAGGTCGCCTGTGGGGAGGCTGAGTTCTTTTGCTTTAAGCAATCGGCGCATTATCTTGCCGCTTCGGGTCTTTGGGACGCTTGGGACAAATTCAATTTCTCTCGGGTATGCGTGGGCGGCTAACCGATGTTTGATAAACTCTTCGATGTCCTTCTTTAGATGATTAGATGGGTGGAATCCTTCACGCAGGACGATAAATGCCTTTATAATCTCGCCTCGCTCCTCGTCTGGTTTTCCAATAACGCCTGCCTCTGCGACAGCCTTGTGTTCCACCAATGCGCTTTCTACCTCAAATGGACCCACACGATGTCCTGAGGTCTTGATGACATCATCCGCCCTTCCTACGAACCAGAAGTAACCGTCCTCATCCTTATATGCCGTATCGCCGCTTGTGTACCAGCCTGAGATTTGGAAGTAAGCCCTGTATCTGTTTTCGTCACGCCATATAGTGCGCATCATCGAGGGCCAGCCTGGTTTTAAGGCAAGAAATCCGTGTTTACCCGGCGGTAGTTCGTTTCCATCGCTATCAACGATAGCCGCCTTTATACCCGGGAACGGCTTGCCCATTGAACCCAGTTTAATGGGCAGGCAGGGATAGTTGGCAATCATTATAGAGCCCGTTTCAGTTTGCCACCAATTATCGTGAATAGGCAGGTTATAGACATTCATACCCCAGCGGATGACCTCTGGATTAAGGGGCTCGCCTACACTGCATATATAACGGAGACTGCTTAAATCGTATCTCTTAATTGTCTCCTTGCCAGCCTTCATGAGCATCCTTAATGCAGTGGGTGCGGTGTACCAGACGGTGACCTTGAAATCCTGAATGATAGAGTACCACTTCTCTGCCTCAAATCTACCCTCGAATACAACCTGAGATTCCCCGTTTAGCCACGGTCCCCATATCCCGTAAACCGTGCCAGTAACCCAGCCAGGGTCTGCCGTGCACCAATAAACGTCTTCGTCCTTTAAATCCAGGACCCACCTGGTGGTGATGTAATGGGAAATCATGTCATTATGGACGTGAACCACCCCTTTGGGTCTCCCTGTAGTTCCTGAGGTATATAGCATGTAAAGTGGGGTTTCAGCGTCCACCCACTCTATTTCACCATCTTCCTTGGCATTTGACATGGCAGCCTCATAACTTATTTCTCCTTTTGCTACGTCTGAGGCGGATGCACCGACAATTAAAATATGTTCAAGGTGGGGAAGTTCATTACGAACCTCATCAATCCTCTTTTTAAGTTCAGGGGTTGTTATAAGCACCTTTGCTTCGCTGTCTTTTAGTCTATCCCTTACAGCTTCGGGACCAAAGGCAGAGAACATGGGTCCTGCAACGGCGCCTATCTTTGCTATACCGATAATGCTGATATAAAGTTCTGGTATGCGGGGAAGGAAAACGAATACGCGGTCTCCTTTTTTTACCCCAAGTCTTCTTAACACAGCCCCTACCTTGTCGGAGTGTATTTTCATATCGAGGAACGTATATTTTTGAGTTTGCTCGTGTGCATCCTTCCAGTAGAGGGCAACCTTATCTTTTCGTGAACCGGCGGCGTGCTTATCTATTGCTTCGAAGGCTATATTTACCCTTCCAGCACTAAAAAACTCGAAGCGGTTTTTTATGTGCTCCCAATTAAAATTACGGTATGCTTCTTCGTAATCCTTCAAACAAGCTTCGGGAAGTGGTTTTGTAATAATTTCTGCCACAATAAATACTTACCTGAGAAAAATTTGGAATTTATGTATTTCTGTTCTCGTCTGCTAATTTTCTTTCGTACCTGTGTATAACCTCTACTTGTTCATCTGTTTCAATTGAGCCTGGTCTTTTCCGTCGTACCTCGTCAATTGATTCTTCTGCACTATATCCCTTGCTAACAAGATAACAGGCAAGCATTGTGCCTGTTCTTCCAATCCCGGCCCCACAATGGACGACAATCTTCTTCCCGTCATTTCGCATCCTGGTGGCAAACTCCACAAAGTCTTCTACCTGGTCCATAGTTGGTACGGAAAGGTCTTCGATAGGGATATGCACGTACTCAAAACCAAATTCCTCTATCAACGGCTTATTAAGTGGATTTTCCGTAAGAGAAACAATGGCGTCAATGCCATCGTCCCGCAGACTTTCGAAATCGTGGATAGTAGAAGCGGGTCTTGCCATTCCAGCAATCTCGCCAGGTATTAACCAGCTAAAATTCCTTGGCATAAATTAGAGTCCTGAGTCTGGAGTCATGAGGTTTGTTGATGTAATAGTTTACACCAGAACTGCAAACAAGTTCAAGCACATTTTTTTTCATTGCATTCCCTTTGTTCGGTACAAGGAGGGCTATTTTTGGATTTAGCTTGACGATGGGAAAGAAGCAAGTTAGAATTTTTAACAGTGTGCTATTGAGTCAATAGTCTGGAGTCAGGAGTCGAGAGTCGCGTGAAAACCAACGAAATAATCTTACAGGCTAATAAGCTTACGAGCTTACAAGCTTGCAAGTTTGTCGGCTTGCTGGCTTGTTGGCTTATTTGCTTGTTACCTTTCTTAACAGGCTGTCGTAAAGGTAGCACACAGGAAATAGTCGCCGAAAACCATGCAGGGGAAGTTTACGAACCGTCCCTACAACAATTCAAAGAGACCCGAATGCTGATGGGGACGCTTGTCTCCGTTACTGTTTTTGAAAGGAGTGGGGATACCTCAAAGGAGGTAATTGACCTTGCATTTAATAGAATAGCCGAAATTGAAAACTTAATGAGTAACTATAAAGAGGATAGTGAGCTATCCATGGTTAATCAGAAGGCATCTGCTGAATTTGTACCTCTCACGCAAGACACGTTTACTGTAATAAAAAAGGCAATTGAGTTTTCGAGGCTTAGCAGGGGTGCATTTGATATTACCTGTGGGCCGTTATGCAACCTATGGAGGGATGCAGGAAAAAGCGGGAGGCTTCCTGCAAATGAAGAATTAGAAAAAATACTTAGCACGGTTGGTTATAAGAAAATTAACCTTGATACGGAGAAGCAAGCGCTATCCTTCCAGTCCGCCTCAGGTGGAGGAGTAGAGCTGGATGTTGGTGGCATAGCCAAGGGATATGCAGTGGACGAGGCGATAAAGGTGTTAAAAGGGCATGGAATAGAAAGCGCCCTTGTAGATGCGGGGGGCGACCTCTATGCGTTAGGCACAAAACCAGGCGGAGAACCCTGGCATATTGGGATACAGGACCCTTATCATCCTGACGATACAGAAACATTCCTTGGTAAATTAAAGATTAATGATTGCGCCGTTGCAACATCAGGAGACTACCAGCGATTCATGGTTATAAACGGCAAGAAATACTCCCACATAGTTAACCCGCTCACCGGGTTGCCTGTTGAAAATGTTCCAAGCGTTACGGTCATAGCGAATGACGCAACCACCGCCGATGCGCTTGCGACTGCCCTGAGCGTAATGGGGGCTAAAGAGGGTATTGAGCTTGCCAAATCCATCCCCGGCGTTGAAGCATTAATCGTAAGTTTATCCAATAACCAATTGCAATATACAAGGACGCCCAACTTTGCTGCATTTGAGACCCGTTAAAAGCTTAAAAAGCAGGTTAATAAATTTTGCGAAAAACTTGCTTCGTTACATAGCAAGCTTTTAACAGGTCGAGTATGGAACTTCACAATAGTTAAGAACACGTCCATGAGGACGTACTTTTAACTCCGAAGAATCCATCTTGACAAAGTTATTTTGCACGATATAATTTTTTTTGAATTTTATAAAAAATATTTGACAGTGTTTTCTTCTTTTATATAATAGTATCTTTGATTTTTAACTTGCCTCAGGCGGGTTGGCTGAAGATTTATTAATGTATTAAATATTAGGGGTTCACGCGAGCGTAGCGAGGTGGAAGGTGATTTCAAAGCTTAGAACAGCGACAATTGACCATAATAGAAAAAAGATGGAGCGCCTTGCGTTTATAAAGGAGAGATATAGAAAGTTGATACTTGAGCCGAGAAGGGAAATCGAATTTGAAATAGAGAAAGACCTTGATTACGACAGCGACTTTGAAGACCTGCCAAATTAATCATCCAAAAATTCCTCACACCGTATGTTAATAATTCAACAAAAGAATCCTGTGCTATGTTAAAAACCCTTGACATCAGCAACTAATTGTGATAAATAGCAAGCAAGGTTAGCATTTTCCAATGGTAGTAGGTCTTTTTTCAAGCAGATAAGCTGGCAAAACAATGCCACGTCTATTGGAATTCTTACAAGGCTCATATAAGGTTTTACAACACTTTGGTCGTAAGCCTGGCATATTCATTAGTGCCAGCTTTTTAATAATTATCTTTATCGGTACCATCTTACTGCGGCAACCCCAATCAACGGTTACGGGTGAGCAGATGAGCCTGATAGATGCCATCTTTACAACCACATCAGCCACCTGTGTAACTGGCCTCGTTGTTACGAATACTGCGGAATATTTCTATACCTTTGGCAAGGTTGTTATACTGCTTCTTATACAAGTTGGCGGCTTGAGCATACAGGGAAAGGACCGCTTTGCATACAAAATTGGCGCTAATTATAACAGGCTTTTAATAGAAATTTAGGACAATGATAAATTTGCAAAAGTTATTGCAAAAGGTTACGCCTGCTCAATCCTTACTGATAGGGTTCATTTTAATTATCCTAATAGGTTCAAGCCTGCTTACCTTACCCATTGCCTCGTCTAAAGGTGTTTCTCAGTCATTTATAGATGCTTTATTCACGGCCACCTCGGCTGTATCCACTACTGGACTTGTAGTAGTTGATACAGGCGGTTTTTATTCCATCTTCGGTCAGATAGTTATTCTCGTACTTTTTCAAATAGGTGGTTTGGGATATATGATTTTTATTGTTTTAATGGCTTATATTTTTGGTAAAAGGGTTTCTTTGGAGACTGAAAAAACCCTTCAGGAATCATTAGCAGGACCACCCGTGGGAGTGATAAAAAAATTTGTTAAAGCAGTGATTCTTTATACATTTCTCATTGAATTTATTGGCGCCGTTATTTTAAGCCTTTACTGGATGAGGGAATTTCCTTTATCACGTTCAATCTACCTTGGAATTTTTCATTCTGTATCGGCTTTTTGTACTGCTGGATTTGGACTCTTCTCAGATAGTTTCGTTTCTTATCAGGATAGTATCGCTATTAATACTATTATTCCCTGTCTCTGCTTTGCGGGAGGAATCGGCTTCTTTGTTTTATATGATATACATACCTTTTTGGGCAAAACAATAAACCATATACAACCTCGGCGATTGGCAATTCATAGTAAGTTGGCTTTGATACTCTCAATAACTCTTATAGTCATTGGCATAGCAATCACTTTTATTTCAGAAAGTAGGTCTTCATCCCTACCGTTAAAACACAGGTTATTAGGGTCTACCTTTCAATCAATCACAGCCTCAACTACTACAGGGTTTAACACAATTGATATCGGAGCGATGAGCAGTACCAGCCTTTTTACAATGATTGTTTTAATGTTTATTGGCGCTTCTCCAGGTGGGACTGGTGGGGGAATCAAAACAACCACTTTTGGGTTAATGCTACTATTACTTTTAGCACAATTGAGACAAAGAGAAGACGTTAACCTATTCGATAGGCGAATTTCTTATGAGACAATAAATAAAGCTTTTGCAATAGGTGCTATGGCAATTTTATTAGTAATATTAGACACATTAATTCTAACATCATTAGAAAAAGCATCTTTTCTTGAAATTCTCTTTGAAGTTGTATCCGCCTTCGGTACAGTAGGTCTATCAACAGGAATTACTCCGAGCCTCAGTACTGTTGGAAAGATTATTATTATTATTACTATGTTAACTGGCAGATTAGGACCATTAACTATAGGTTTTTCTTTAGTTGGGAAACCAAAGCGAGTGGATTTTAGGTTTGCAGAAGAAGAAGTATTCGTTGGATAGTTTATAAGGCAATAGCACCTATTTACTGTTTATATGGTAAGAGTTATTTGTTAGAGCAGTACATTATACTGCTTTCCATTAACAAATTAGGTGAAAATTAGGAGAAAACCAGTTAAAATAAGTATCATTATAACCCAGGCATGTCACCCATAGATTGGTTAAGCAATAAGGGAGATTATAAATTATGAGGCAATTTGCTGTAATAGGATTGGGAAGATTCGGCTATCAGGTGGCAGAGACGCTTGCCAGAAAGGGGGCCTCCGTCATTGCTGTTGATATTAATGAAACGCTTGTTGAAAAGGCAAAGAATATTGTTTCAGATGCAATTCAACTCGACAGCACAGACGAGGAGGCGCTTAAAGCAAGCGGCATTGTCAATGTTGACGTTGCAGTGGTAAGCATGGGGGAGGATGTAGAGTCAAGTATATTAACTACAGCGCTGCTTAAGCATATAGGCATTAAAGAGATTGTGGCAAGGGCAACAACCGATTTACATGCGCAAATCCTCGAGAGGGTGGGCGCAACAAGGGTCGTATTCCCTGAAAAGGATATGGGCTTGCGTGTCGCTCACAGCATCCTTGCACCCGGCGTCCTTGAGTACTTTGAACTTGGCGCAGATTATAATCTCGCAGAAATCGCCGTTAAGGGTGAATTTGTCGGGAAAAACCTCAGGGAACTCGACCTGAGGACAAGATTCGGCGTTACAGTAATAATGATAATGAAAAAGCTGTGGGAAACAACAAAGGAAGGGGAACTTACAGAAAAAGAAGTAAGGGAACTTCCCAATCCTGATTACGTCGTCAAAGAGGGTGATATACTTGTTGTCGTTGGTAACAGCAAGGATCTGGAAACCCTCGAAAAACATGTAAAATAATTGTAAATTGTAAAATAAAAATTTAAAATTTGCATTTTTCATTTTACAATTCATTTCTATGCGTATTATAGCGCTTGCGAATCAAAAGGGTGGAGTAGCAAAGACCACCACAACAGTCAATCTTGGGGCATGCCTTGCCCAGCTTGGCAAGAAGGTCTTGTTAATAGACCTTGACCCTCAAGGAAACCTCAGTTCATGGTTGGGTAAGCATACTGAAAGCCTGCCGAAATCTATGTACGATGTTTTTCTTGGTGAGGCTGAGATAAATGATATACTTGAGAACTCGTGCATTGAGGGATTGGAGATTGCCCCGGCACGCACCGACTTGATTGGCGTAGAAAGTACCTTTGCTAACGAAACAGGGCGTGATACGATATTAAAGAGGAAACTCCTTCCTATGATAGAGCGATATGATTACATCATGCTTGATTGCCCTCCTTCATTGGGATTGATAACGATTAACGCACTAACAGCCACGAGGGAGATATTTGTCCCTGTGGAGACAAAGATACTTGCCCTGAATGGCCTTGTAACCCTTCTTAACACCATCCAGATGGTCAGGGATAGGCTGAACCCCATCCTTGAGGTTACAGGGATTATTGCTTGCATGTTTGATAGCAGGACAACGCTTAGCAATGAAGTTGTCCAGAGAATCAGGGTACGCTTTCAGGATAAGGTCTTTAACACTATTATTCGGGAAAGCACAAGGCTTGCCGAATGCCCAATATCAGGCCTACCCATTACCCTGTACGCCCCCGGCAGCATCGGCGCCGAGGACTATATGAACCTTGCGCGTGAGGTAATTAATGGTGAAAAACCAGCAAATGTGTTAGTATCTTGATTTGTGGAGAAAGATAATGCTTACTCAATCAGAAGCAAACGCACTTATTACTTTAAAAAAGAAGAGGGCAAAAAAAGATAGTTATGATTTCCCACAGAGAGGTGAACTTCTGACTATTCCTATTGTTTCTCTTGATGAAAGAGAGGCTTTCTTGTTGGATATAAACCGTGGAAGAATTAGATTAACGAAATGTACCTATCAAGAAAGACACCAGGGTATTATCATCCTCGTACGCCTCGATGTGGATGGACCTCCTCACCCCAATCCAGAGGTCAATGTAGTTCCTTTTCCTTACTTAGCTGAATACAATGGTATTACCCTACCCTGTCCCCATTTGCACATTTATGTAGAAGGCTTCATGGTTAAATGGGCTATTCCAGCGCCTGAAGACGAATTCCCAAGAACACATGACCTTTATGATACCCTTTTCGATTTCTTTCGCTATTGCAATATTGTAGAACCACCAATTATTCAAAAGGGCTTATTATGATTTTAAAAGAATGTCATGACCTCATTATTGCCTACACCAACTGGCTCCGGGAGAAGATTACGGTTCAGGATATAAATGGAGTTTGTGAGATTACAACCCCTTTTCTCGATAGACATAACGATTGTCTCCAGATATACGTTAAGTTGTCAGATGGAGGGCTTGTGCTTACAGATGATGGTTATACTATTAAAGACCTCCAATTAAGTGGCTGTGAATTTACCTCAGAAAAAAGGAAACAATTGCTTCATTCCATATTGAACGGCTTTGGTGTCCGTATTCAGGGTGAAGAACTCATTGTAGAAGCCCAGGTTCACAACTTTCCTCAGAAGAAGCATAACCTCCTACAGGCGATGCTGGCAGTAAATGACCTTTTTACATTGGCAGAGCCAATGGTGGCAAGGCTCTTCATGGCGGATGTGGAGCGATTTTTAAGGCTTCACAAAGTTCGATTTACTCCATCTGTAAAGTTTACAGGTCGAAGCGGCTATGACCACTGTTTTGATTTTGTTATTCCTGCTTCCCGAACCAAACCTGAGCGTATTCTGAGAGCGATAAACCATCCAGATCGCCAGAGTGCTATCAACCTCGCCTTTGCCTGGGATGAAACAAAAGAGGCGCGGGACCCTGATTCTACGGCGTATGGTATACTTAATGATACACGCAAGGTGGTAGCCCCTGATGTTATTGGCGCTCTTAAGCAATACGGTGTCAAAACAATTGTCTGGAGCCGACGGGATGAATATGTGGAAGAACTGGCGGCATAAAAAAGGGTAAAAAATGAAAGAGCAATTATTAAGTTTTATAGAAAATATCAGGGCGGATAAAAGAATAGATTCCTTTGACGAGGCTGCAACAAAGCAAGGAATAATTCTACCATTACTATCTAACCTCGGCTGGAACATATTTAACATTGACGAGGTAAAACCAGAGCAGGAAGCAGGAGAAGGAAATGTTGATTATGCTTTAAGGCTTAATAACAAAGACAAGATTTTTATAGAAGTTAAGAGGGTAAATGAGGATTTAGAAAAACATCAGGAACAATTGCTTGATTACTCTTTCAAAAAAGGGGTATGGCTTGCCATCTTAACAAATGGTGTAAGCTGGTGGTTTTATCTTCCTTTATACGAGGGAAGCTGGTATGAGCGAAAGTTTTACACTATTGACATGCTCCAGCAAGAGCCTGACGATATTGCCACCAAGTTCATTGATTTCTTATCGAAAGAAAATATAAATAATGAGAAAGCAATACTGAATGCAGAGAGTGTGTATAGAGGGCAACAGAAGCGGAAAATATTGAGGGAAACATTACATAAGGCATGGAATAAAATCATAACCGAACCCGATGAATTACTTATGGATTTAATCAACGATACTACCGAAAAGCTATGTGGATATAAAGCGGATAGTGAACTTATCGAACAATTTTTGTTAACAAATAGGGGTCAATTTCTATTATCCGAGATTCAACTACCAAAACCGCCTTTAGAAAAAAAGAAACCTTTAATTAAATCAGAAGCTCCAGGTGACTATATAGGAAAATCTATAATGGGTTTCTATTTTAAGAATAAAAAATATGAAGTACGTTCATGGCATGATTTGTTAATGGAATTATCCAGCTTAATTTATTCTTTACATAGAAATGAATTTGAAAGGGCTTTAGAACTACGGGGGACAAAACGACCTTACTTTACACGAAACAAAAATGAGTTAAGAATACCTGAAAAAATAAGTAATTCAAATATCTTTGTAGAGGTAAATTTGAATGCTAATAACATCGTCAAAATATGCTATGACTTATTAGCCATATTTGGATATTCACAGAGAGACCTGCAAATTGAGGCACATTAAATGGGCGATTTCTAACTGTAAAGAACGCAGAGAAATAATCTTAAAATCCTTTGAGATTCTTTGCGAAACACTTAGCGCCCTCCGCGGTTTAAATTATTTAACCGCAAAGGACGCAGAGAAGGCGCAGAGAAACTGATGACAGAAAATGAAATATCCAATAAAATTATAGGCTGTGCAATAAGCATTCATTCTGCATTAGGGCCGGGTCTTTTAGAGTCGGCTTATGCAGAATGTTTATATTTTGAGTTATTACAGGCGGGTTTAAAAGTAGAAAAACAAAAACCCTTGCCACTTGTCTATAAAGATGTAAAGTTAGATTGTGGTTATAGAGTAGATTTAATTATTGAAAACAAGGTTATTATCGAGGTGAAATCTGTTGATGGATTAAATGATATACACCTTGCACAGATATTAACCTATCTCAAATTGTCAGGCTGTAAATTAGGTCTATTAATCAATTTTAATGTTTTAAAACTTAAAGAAGGTATAAGAAGGGTTGTAAATAATTTGTGAAACCCTTTGCGGCTCTTTTGCGAAACGCTTTGCGACCTCTGCGGTTTAAATTATTCAACCGCAAAAAAACGCAAAGAAACTGATACTAACAACTAAGGCACATTTAAAAGGAATTACGAAGAGATGAGGCAAAAGAGGCTTTTGTGTGGTTTTGTAATAATTTTTGGAATGTTTATTTGTACGAGTCTGGAGTCATTTGCAAAAGAATCAGATGATGCTTTAAAGCATTGTAAGCTTGCAAGTGAGCACATCGCCAAGGGAGAGCTTGATGCCGCCATAGATGAGTACAAAAAGGCATTAGGTCTAAATGCTAACCTTGTTGAGGCACACTATAATCTTGCCAATATCTATTATAATGAAGCCCAC
>JACQHT010000051.1 GCA_016198835.1 Planctomycetota bacterium
CACACAGATAATAAAGCACAAAGTTGCAACTGCCGAGAAACATAAAAATCATGACGACGGTTTCAATATACAGGCTATTATACGCCCCAATACTTGCATTCTTTGTCGAAAAACCTCCAGTTGAAATTGTCGTAAAGGTATGGCATATTGCATCAAAAGGTCCCATTCCGCCTGACAAAAGGAGTATAAACTGTATTAAAGAAAGAGATGCGTAAATAATCCACAAGAGCCTCGCAGTTTCTGCAATACGAGGCTTTATACGGTCAGTTGCCAGTACAGAGACTTCAGAACTAAAAAGCTGGTATCCACCAATTCCCATTGCAGGGAGAATGGTAATAAAGAAAACGATAATGCCCATGCCGCCCAACCACTGCGTTAATGCCCGCCAGAAGAGGATGCTCGCAGGCAATATCTCAACGTCTTTAAAGATACATGCGCCACAGGTAACGAAGCCGCTTGTTGTTTCAAAGTATGCATCACAGAATGTCTGACATACTCCAGAGAACCAGTAAGGCAAAGCGCCAAAGAATGCCCAGGTTACCCATACAAATACTACGGTGGCAAATCCCTCACGTATGCCTATCTCTGCTTCCTTTACCCTGAAGGAGTATTTCATTGCAGCCCCTACCGCTCCAGTAACTACTATAGATTTGACGAATGCCCAGCATACAGCCTTTTCTCCGTATCCAAAGGCTATTAATAATGGTATTATCATGATAAAGGCAAGGATGATAATAAGATTTCCGAGGGTATGAATGACTATTGATTTATTCATGGGTTATAGGTCGTAGGTCATGGGTTATGGGCGTATGGTTCACTTTACGCTGAAAAGCGACTGAACCTTTTCCAGTGCTTTTGGCAGGGTAAAAACAACGACACTTTCACCTGGATTTACAACGCTTTCACCATTTGGAATGAGCATTGTGCCGTTGCGGACTATTGCGCCCATTATAGAACCTTCCGGAAAATGCACCTTGGAAAGGTTTTTTCCAATAATTTTGGAACCCGCTTCTGCGACTAATTCTATGGCTTCCGCCTCGCTACCAGGGAGCTTGGCAATAGAAAGGATGCGCCCGCGTCTTATATGTTGAAGGATAGAACCGGCAGTAATTAGCCTGGGATTTATTACGATATCAATATCAATGTCAATTGAAGATAACACCGGGACAAATTGTGGGTCGTTTGTCAGTACAATTGTTTTCTTGGCGCCATTTTTCTTGGCAACTAAGGCGGAAAGGATGTTGGATTGCTCATCTTCCGTAAGGGCGATGAAGAAATCAACATCTTCTATAGAAGCCTCTTTTAGTAATCCAACATCCGTAGCCTCTCCATGTAGGATGACAGTTTCTGACAATTCCACTGCCGCAGCATTCGCTTTCTCCTCATCCGGTTCGATTATTGTAGCGCTTACAGGACCATGTTCAAGCCTTTTAGCAAGTTTTACTCCTGTGCGCGTTGCGCCATAAATAATAATTTTTTCCGCTTCATCTGCCCGCCTATTGACCATGGGCAAGAAGAAAGGCAAGCCCGCACGGGCAACCAGCACAAAGATATTATCATCCGGCTGAATCTGGCTATCCCCGACAGGGATAATCATTGCATCATTCTTCTGAATCGCAACAATCAGGAAAGAATCTACAGATTCAATTTCCTTAAGCTCTCGTATTTTTTTCCCAACGATTGGCGCATCAGCAGGAACGTGAAAACCCCTCAGGAGAATATCCCCAACGGTGAAATCTGCAACAAATATTGCCCCAGGAGTTTCTATAATATTTATAATCGAGTCAACAGTAATTTGTTCCGGGTTCACCATGTAGTCAACATGAAAGAGGTCGTCATTTTGTGACGATTTTATTACTGCAAACTCTTCATTTCTTACCCTGGCAATTTTTGTTTTAACACCGTACATGTGGGCAAGCAGGCAAACAATTATGTTTGTCTCGTCACTGTCAGTAACGGCAAGAACCATTTCTACATCCTGAATGCCGGCTTCTTCTAAGGTACTCTTACTGGTGGCGTTACCAGAAACTATTAGTGCATCAAGCTTATCGCTTACCTTGCGAACAAGCGCAGGGTCCTGTTCAACGATAGAAATATCATGGGCTTCATTTGACAATTGTCTTGCCAGATTTAACCCCACTGCGCCTGCACCTACTATTAATATCTTCATGGTTATAAGTTTGGTAAAAAGACTTCTTAACTTCCTATCTTCTCAGCTTCCCATCTTCCTCTTTCAGGAAGTTAAGAAATTAAGAAGTTAGCCCTCTTCTTTGGGCATCATCTCAGTGTATCTCTTTTCAAGTTCATTAAATTTAATCTTGATATTTACTCCACCGAGCCCCGGGTCTTCCTTCCTGAAATTATCAATAAGTTCCTTCGCCCTCTGGGAATTACCTTCTTCAAAAAATGCACTGACAACCTCAAGCCTACCCTGCCACCATGCCTCACTATTAGCAGAAAATTCTTTCATCCACGTGGCGTATAGTTCAATTACCCTTTCATATTGTTTTGTTTCTCTAAGACACTGGGCAAGTTCTATTCTTATTTCAGCATCGTTGTGAAAGTATTTAGTAAGTTCCTCATACAGGATTTCAGCTTTTTGCCAGTCTTTCAGGTAGAAATACGACCTTGCCAATATTAACTTGCTTTGCCATATCTTTTCTTCGTATCCAATTAATTTAGAAAACTTGGCAATCTGTTTTTCAAGGGTTTGGACGGTACGTTTGTAATCCTTGCTTGTGTAAAATTTGTTTGCCAGGGTATCGGATGTTTCGAACTTTTCATAGTCAATCGTGACAAGGGCATCAGCCGCCTGTTCGGCAACCCTCTTGTCCTGGTCCTGGAGAGTTTTCAACAAAGGCTCAATTGCCTTCTCGCTTTTAATTTGTCCGAGCGCCTTTGCCGCAGACTCACGCACACGAGCGCTTGTATCGGAAAGTAATTTAATTAGAGGTTCGACAGCTTCTACGACGCCGATTTTCCCGAGGCTGTCAGCGGCAAACCAGCGAATCCTTTCATCCTGGTCATCGAGGGTTTTTATTAAAGGGCCGATTCCTCTGATGTCTTTAAGCCTTCCAAGAGCAAAGGTTGCAGATTCTCTGACCTTTGGGTCTTTATGGGAAAGTAAATTTATTAAAGGTTCCACAGCCCGGTTATCTCCAATCTGACCCAATGCCTCAGCAGATGTGGCAGTTAATTTACTTTCAGGGCTGTCTAAGACTGAAATTAATGCATCTACAGACTTGGGTAACCCAAGTCTTCCGAGTGCCTTTGCCGCAGCCTCCCGAACCTCCATTTCCTCATCTTGAAGAGCGGTTATGAGTGGCTCAACCACCGTTTCGTTGCCCAATTCGCCAAGTCCATGCGCAGCAGCAACACGTACCTCCATTTGCATATCCGAAAGAACCGTTATAAGCGCTTGCACTACAGCAGGGTCCTTAAAGTTTACAAGTTTTTTTGTCGAGAAGGTCCTGACCTCCGGATATTCACTCTTCATACCTTCCAGCAATGGCTTAAAATCGCCATTTTCTATCCTGAGTTCAAGAAGGTTAATCGTCTTCTGGGCAAATTCTTTGTGTAATGTTTCGAGCTGACCCTCAAGCTGTTTAATCTTACTTTCCAGCTTTTCAACGATATCTTCGAGCCACTGCTCACGTGTCTTAATCTTGTTCCTGTTCCACCACTCTGTCCATTGCTTTACATCATTACCAATGGATTGTTTAGTAATCCTTTCTAACGCCTCTTTAGCTACAACTTGCAATGCCTTTTCATCCGATTCCATAATGCGTATCAATGGCTCTACCGCCTCTCTATTTCGGACGTTTCCAAGCGCTTGAATCAAAAGTATTCTAGAACTTAAAGAACGGTCCTTTTTCAACATAGCGGCAGACATCTTCTCGATAGCCATGCGCGTTTTTAACTTACCTAATGTTTCAGATGCGGTAGTTTTAACAGCGTCATTTTCGCTATCAAGTAGCTCTATAATAAGTTCAAGCGCCCTATCGTCTCCGTTGAACCCGAAGGCGTTCATTATTGAAATCCGCACGTTATCGTTGCGAGTATCTTTTAAAATATCAATTAATAACTTGACATAACTATCTTGACCCAGCGCAAGCAAAGAAATTGCCGCAGAACGGCTGACAGCAGGGTCATCGGCATAGAGTTGCTCAATCCATTCCTCTATCTTCTTTGCCATTTCGTCATTGGTTCCAGTCTTGGCAAAGGTATCACTATCAAACTGACAAGTAATAGGCAGTAAGTAATAGGTTATAGGCAATAGGTTAAGAAAGACTATAACCCATAACACACAACCTATGACCAATAACCTGCGACCCGCAACCTGTAACGTAAGACCCATAGTTTGTAACCTAACTTCTTTGTTTATAATTAGCTATGTTAATATGGAACGGCTATATAATATCACAATTAAATACCGAGGTCAATATAAAACAGGGAATAGCCAAGAGGCAAGGGCCGATAGCCTATTCCCTAATGGCTATTCCCTACTTTTCCTGTTGACAAAGCATTTGGGCAACATTATCATGCGGTTATGGAAAAGACATTGTGTGAGCTCGCTGAGCACGTCGGTGGAACGGTAGCAGGCAATGGAGATTTGAAGATTAAAGGCGTTATGACCATTGATGATGCCGAGGAAGGATATATTACCTTTGTATCTAACAGGAAATACCTGAGTAAGATTAAGGAAACAAAGGCTTCCGCCGTTATCGTTTCACCAGAATTCAAGAACTATACTGATAAACCCCTCTTGGTTACTGAAAACCCTTATCTTGCATTTGCTAAGATAGTTGACCTGATGATGAATCCCGTAGCATCGTATCCAAAAACTATTGACCCTTCCTCAAGGATTAGCCCTACAGCGAAATTAGGGCAAAATGTTAGCATTTATGCGAATGTTTTTGTGGGTAACAATACCACTATTAACGACCATGTCGTGCTGTATCCTGGCGTATATATCGGCGACAATTGCCAGATTGACGAAGATACCATAATATATCCAAATGTGGTTATTTATAATGACAGTATTATAGGAAAGAGGGTGACTATCCACAGCAATACAGTGATAGGAAGTGATGGATTTGGCTATGCCCCGGATGGAGAAAAATATTATAAGATTCCCCAGGTTGGGATTACTGTAATTGAGGATGATGTTGATATCGGCGCTAATACGACTATAAATAGAGGGGCGCTCGGCGAGACAAGGATAAAAAAAGGCACAAAGATTGATAGCCAGGTTATAATCTCACATAATGTTGAAGTTGGCGAAAACACACTGATAGTGTCTCAGGTAGGAATTGCTGGAACTGTAAAAATAGGTAAACATGCCACCTTGGCTGGTCAGGTAGGGATTGTTGGGCATGTTATAATTGGCGATAATGTGACGGTTGGTGGGCAATCAGGTGTAGCCAGCGATATCCCTTCCGGTAAGACTTATCTCGGCTCCCCAGCGATTCCTATAAAAGTAATGCGCAAGTGTTATACGATAATACCAATGCTCCCTGAGATGAGAAATACAATTATGTCGTTAGAAAAAAGACTGGCAGAATTGGAAAATAAAAAATAAACGTAGGGGCAGGTTTCTGGGTGGCATGGACAAATTCATTTGTCCGTGCCCAAGCCTCATTTCCGTGAAGGACATGGATAAACAAGTTTATCCATGCCACCCTATACAATTATGGATAGAATTGGTTTAATTGCGGGAAACGGTCGTTTTCCCATCCTCTTTGCACAAGGAGCAAGAAAAAATAACGTCAGCATCGTTGCCGTTGCTTTTGAGGATGAAACATCCCCCGAAATAGAGCAGTGCGTTGAAAAGCTCTACTGGGTAAGCATCGGGCAGATTGGCAAACTCATAAAGATTTTTAAGAACGAGCACATCACAAAGGCTGTAATGGCTGGAGGAGTTACAAAGGCGAAGATGTACTCCCCGCTTAGAAATCTCAGGTTCAAGGCAGATTTAAGGACAATTAATCTCTGGTATAAAACATTGAGAAAAGGCAAAAAGGATAAAACCCTTCTTAGCGCATTTGCCGATGAGCTTGCAAAGGATGGAATTGAGGTGCAGGATTCTACCATTTACGTTCCTCACTTATTGGCTCAAAAGGGCTGTCTTACAAAAAGGCAGCCGAGCGAAAAGGAAATGGCTGACGTCCAATTTGGATGGGATATAGCCAAAGAGATTTCAAGATTGGAGATAGGGCAGTGCGTTGTTGTTAAGGAACACGTAGTTGTGGCTGTCGAGGCAATTGAGGGCACCGATGAAACCATCAGGCGTGGAGGCATTATTGGGCGTGGGGACGTGGTTGCGGTAAAGGTCAGCAGGCCGCATCAGGACCTTCGCTTTGACATACCTACCATTGGCACAAAGACCATAGATACCCTCAAGGAAGCAGGCGTCACAACCCTTGCAATAGAGGCGGGTAAGACCTTGATACTGGACAAAGAGGAAATGATTGCCGCGGCGGATAAGGAAAATATTTCCATTGTTGCATTGTAATAAAATAGAAAAATGTATACTTTGTTCTTGCAATGTAGCCTTCTTATGCTATGATTCCTAAGAATTTTTAATATATGAATATTTTTTATACATAGATGAAGCTGTTTTCTTAAGCACAAAGTGTGCGCCTCTGGTCTAACAGACTGCTATTATTAAACATAGATTCATTTGTATTAATTATAGGAATGAGATTTGCTAATGGTTTTACCATAGGTTATTTTATAAATTCTTAATACTTAAGCCGTGCTCTTTAGTATGTTGAAGTTAAAGATGGGGGGTGGTAAGAACACAAAAAAACAACACTGGAAAGACCTGGCAAAGCAAGATAAAAACATTCTATCAATAGTGGAAATATGGAGGGAAAAAATAAAATGATACTAAGAAAAGGAAGACAGGAAAGGGGCTTTACGTTAATCGAGCTTATTATTGTGATAGTGATTCTGGGCATCCTTGCAGCAGTAGCGATTCCCAGGTTTGTGTCTCTATCCTCAGATGCGGCAAAGGGTGTTGCAAAGGGCGTCACCGCAGCCTTGCGAGGCTCTATTACGGTATTGCATTCCCAGTATTTGCTCGCAGGGACTGCTTATAATGCAACATCTGTCACAAACGGGGTAGATACGGTAGACGTTACATTGGCTGCAGGCGC
>JACQHT010000007.1 GCA_016198835.1 Planctomycetota bacterium
CCCCCACACAGTATCCTTGAGGTTACAAAGGAGGGTGTTGTTGCAATCTTTTCTATGTCAAAAAGAAGCGCTATGACCTGCTACCGCATTGGCTGGGTTGCAGGGGATAAAAGGATTGTTGATATATTTAAGAAGGTAAAGACGAACATAGATTCTGGCACCGCCACATTCATACAGGACGGCGCAATTGCAGCCCTCAATGATGAAACCCATGTTGCAGCCATGCGAAAGGAGTATAAAATAAAAAGGGATTCACTCGTTTACGCCTTAACAGGTATAGGACTTCCCGATTGCACACCTGAGGCAACCATTTATATATGGCAGAAGGTGCCAGAAGGAATGACCTCAGTCGAATTTGCAAAAAGGCTATTAGACCCTGAAATTGCATTAGTTACAACGCCAGGCGCGTGGATAAGCGATAGGACAGATAATGGTTTGAATCCCGGTGAAGGTTACGTCCGTTTTGCACTTGTGCCGAGCATTGAGAAAACCAGGGAAGCTGCAGGTAGGCTAAGCAAGCTAAAGCCCCTCGGTGTGCTACCTTAGCTTACCACCCTCTCATCTAAGCCTCCCCCAACGGGGGGAGGAAGGGGTGAAGGGGCGAACATATTGCCCACATGAGGAAATAAAAAAGGCCCACTTAGCAAGTAACTGCTTGGGTGGGCCTTATATATTTTGTTGTAAACAAGCGAACCTGTTGCTTACTTTACGGCGAAATTTCTGACAACTTGAACCATGTTCTTTATCATGGTGCCTGACATCTTGCCCCTGTAACTTGGGCAATGAGCCGAGCCTTCGTTTATGTGCTTATCAAGCTGGTCATCGGTCTTAGAGGCTTGCCATTTTGGGTCAGTAAAATCTGGAACGCCTAACTTCAAACCCTCTGCGCTTCCCTTACCGCCATTGCCATGACATGTCGAGCATGTCTCCTGCTGGGCAAAGACCATCCCTGTTCCAAAGATGGAATAAGGGCTCTTTCTGGCATCTATTCCCCATGAGGGTGTCTGTGCCCATGCGGAAACCCCTAACGCAAGACTAAACATTGCCGAAAGTGGCAATGCATACAATAAGAAACCCCTTTTCATCGCTTTAATCCTCCTCAAAAACGTGTTTATGGGAAGCACGTGTAATATGCCAATAAAGATAATGTAGTTGTGCCTCCTCTAAAATTCAAGACGTAAAGAATGTTTAAACCCTTTAATATCCATTTTTACATGGATTACGGGGAAAGCTTCTCGTCAGTACGGTACATCCTGTGGCAGTTTTTACATGATATTGTGAGCCACCTGTACTGCACTTGAATTTCTTCCTGGTCTTTTGCCTGGGCAGCTTTAACTATCTCGCCAGCGTGAAATGCCACCTCTGCGCTAATGTTATGATGGTTCTTATCTGCATTAAACTTGTTCTGACGGACCGTTTCTGCATCCACAACTGCCTGTGCGCTTTTGTTATACGTTGCAAATTGCTCATCTGTAGGCGCCGTTAAACCTGACATACTCCTGATGACCTGGAAATTATTCCACTGATTTGAACATAGCTCCTTTACACTCGCAAAGTCCGCACCGTAGGATATTGTTGCCGTAATGGCAATCCCGGTAGCGACTATTGTGCCTGCGATAAACGCATTTAACCTCCTCATTATACGCCTCCTTTAAATGGTCATTTTATAAAACGTTTGTATCTCTTCTTAAAAAGGGCTTTTAGCCACTACAAAACCTTATTCTATCCCTTCACCTCCCTTCTAAGATTTTAAAAACTCCTTTCAATAAGTTTAAATATGCATCTTTGAATTCTATGTCGTAAACACTATACCATTGAGGACAAGTTCAGTCAAGTAAAAAAACCAGCCAAGAGCCGATAGCAAGCTTGATAAAATCAAGTATCAAAAATCAAATATCAAAAACACAATGCAAAAATCAAAAATTTTCACCTTTTTTGTTCTTTCAAATTTTGGGTTTTGGTATGTCATTTTGATTTTTGGTCTTTGATCTTTGATTTTTGAAAGTGAGCTATTCAGGAGGAGGCGGCGGTTCTTCCGCCTTTCCTGGATATAGGTCTGTATAAATTTGTATATGAAGATGATTATGGCATCTCTTGCAGGCGTTCCTCATCCTCCCGTGACTATACTGTATATCCTCGTATGCGCCCGTGTATCTTTCTTCAGCCGCTTTAGCTATATCTTCCGCGTATTTTTTCATATCCTTCATTAGTTTCTGGTAAGTCTCGTCATCGGGACGCGAAAATTTGTCCAACACAATCTGAGTAAGTCTGGAAATCTCCTGACCACCAGTTAAAAATGTACCCCACTCTTTCTTTCCTAATTGGTCAGGATAGTAACCCATAAAGTCCTGCATTGCCTTGTAATTCAGGTCTATTGATTTCATTATTTCCTTGTATTCTTTTTTCTTAGGGTCATCTTCCTCTTTTTTCTGGTCTTCTGCCAGGATGACTGTTGAGTAACAGAAGATTAAAAAGCTTATAACTATAACAACTTTTTTCCCCACAGATATCTCTCACCTCTTTCTTTTCTATCACTTTATATGTGGATATGTTCACTATTATTTAGATGTTAAATTATTTCGTCATTGACACACGGCGTACCGCTTTTTCAATCAGGATGAAAGCGAATTCAAGGAACTCGCTTTTTACCTCCTGCCACAACCCTGCAAGGAAATATATATTACAAACATTTTCTGAAAAGTCAATGTAAAAATTGTGGAATTTGTCAGTCCGAATGGATGGCTGATTTTTACCGAGAGGCGACTTATTTTAGCCATATTCCACTGCCAGCCAGCCAGTAGAGACGCAAAATCTTGCGTCTCTACACACCTTAAAGTCCAATTTTCTTGAAAAATAGTAATTCAAAGACTATAATGCGAGTCATAAAAAGCAGGGGCAGGTTTCAAACCTGCCCCTACCATGCTTGAACCTTTACGGAAGGAATTATTAAAAATGAGATGGTCTCAAACCTTAATACCAACCTTGAAGGAAGACCCTTCAGATGCAGAGGTTGATAGCCATAAGTTGATGGTGCGGGCTGGATTGATAAGAAAGGTAGCCTCTGGCGCATATTCATATCTCCCGCTTGGCACAAGGATTTTAAATAAGGTTATATC
>JACQHT010000050.1 GCA_016198835.1 Planctomycetota bacterium
CCAAATTTGGTAATAGAGTATAGTTTACCATTACCAGAACCAAAGCAAATAGACCCGTCTGGGCTTATAGTAGGCGAAGAGTCAATCGGGCTGGTTGTCTCAAATGTAAACTCAAGTTTTCCTTCGGGTTTAATGGCATAGAGCTTTCCATCGCCTGAACCAACATAAATCGTTCCTTTTGCGCTTATAGCTGGTGTGGTTTCTACGGGTCCACCGGTTTGATATGTCCACCTGAGCGTACCGGTTGGCTCTACGGCGTAGATAGTCCCGCTGTGTGAACCAAAATAGATGGCGCCATCGGGTCCTATACTCGGGGAGGAAAGAACCACCCTTTCCCCTATCACAAAGGACCATTTGACATATCCACTTTGTGGACCCTGGTAATGACTACGGCTGGTATGCTGTGGGTCATGCTGGAGCATAGGCCAGGGACTGTTTGCCAATTGTGCGAGGATAACATTCGTTTTAAACCCTGAAAGGGTAAGAAAAACGGCTAAACACATCAAGGTAGACAACGAGGTTTTACCTCGTTGTCTCAACGAACATAAAGTTCGTTGTCTACCAGTTAAGAAATTTTTCATCTATGAAGTTCCCCCCTTCTTTATAGTTGCCCAATTTATTGGTATGTAAGGACGTATTGTTCACCACGGCGAATCTGCCTCTGGCACGACAATACTCACTTACTACCTGCAGATTTTAGATTAGTCAGATAAGTGAGTCAAGTAATTTTTCAATTCGTTTCAATAGAAAATTTAAAAATTTCTGTTTATTATTTTGAATTTCTTTTATAATAACAGTTATGAAGATAGCAATTTCTGGTAAAGGCGGCGTTGGGAAAACCACATTAGCTGCCACCATAGCTTACGTTCTATCACAGGAGGGTAGCAAGGTCATTGCCATTGATGCAGACCCCGTTGCCAATCTGGCTGCAAGCCTTGGTTTTCCTGACGCATCCAGGATAGTCCCCATCAGCCAGATGAAGGATTTAATCAAAGAACGCACAGGTGCAACGTCAGAGGAATATGGCAAATTTTTTAAGCTGAATCCAAAGGTTTCAGACCTTCCAGAGAAGCTTTCTTACGAACGCAACAACTTAAAACTTATGATACTCGGAGGTATAAAACGTGGTGGTGGAGGTTGCGCATGCCCTGAAAATGTATTTCTGCGCACATTATTATCCCATCTTATATTGCAGAGAGATGAGGTTGTGGTCGTTGATATGGAAGCAGGGGTAGAACATCTTGGTCGTGCCACTGTACAGGCAGTTAATGCCATGATTGTTGTGGTCGAACCCGGCATGCGCAGCATTCAGGCAGCTCATCAAGTACAGAAGCTATCAAATGAAATTGGAATAAAATCAATCTTCGCAGTCGGGAACAAGGTTGGGGGCAAATCTCACAGGGACTTCCTTGAAAAAGAGCTTGTTGGGATACCCCTTTTAGGTTTTATTTCTTATAATGAGAAAATAGCCGAGGCTGACCTCGCGGGAAGGGCTGCCTTCGAAGGGAATGAGCTGTTAATATCGGAAGTAAAACAAATAATAGAAAGGCTACAAAAAGAAGTGAGATGGAAGAAGTAAAATGATAATCGTCTCACGTCTTAGGTTTCAAGAAAAAATTTTTTAATTTTTCCTTGATTTTTATTGTGTTATCGGTTAAATTAAAGATAACTCGTTAGGTTTAATAATCTTATGGGAATTAAAGGCTCGTGCCGAAGGCGTGGAATCGTGTCATAGAAAGGATAACTATAATATTCAAATTAGGCTATTGGCTATCAGAAGCTATAAACTGTCACATTTTGAACATTTCCATTAGAAGTAAACCTCCCATTTTTGAACCCCTCTGGGTTTTTATTTCATCTAAAAAAAGTAGGTTAATAATCAGGTCTTGTACTGTAACTATAAATCCCCGCTACGGCGGAGTAAGGAGGATTAAATGACACGCACTTATGAAGGTGCAGATAAGGCTTCGCTCGGTTTACTTAAAATCGTAAAAGAGAGAGGCATTGAGACACTATTTGACCGTTACCAAGCACAGCAGCCGCAATGCGGTTACGGCAAGCTGGCACTGTGCTGTCGTCACTGCAATCTGGGCCCATGCAATGTTGACCCTACCGGTGTAGGTCCCAAAAGAGGTGTTTGCGGCGCTGATGCGAATACCATTGCAGCGAGACATTTTCTCCGCATGGTTGCCGCTGGTGCTGCTGCACATTCAGACCACGGCAGAGCTGTTGCAGAATTGCTCATAGCTACAGCCAGGGGTGAAGCACCCGGATACAAGATTAAAGACGTGGATAAATTATTAGAAGTAGCTAAGGTCTTTGATGTGAAGACAGAAAACCGCAAAGTGGAAGAGATTGCCGAAGAAGTCGGTGAGATGGCACTTGCTGAATTTGGCAAGTCTTATGGAACACAAAGATTGGTTACCCGTGCGCCTGAAACAAGACAAAAACTCTGGGAGAAGCTTGGCATTACTCCGAGGGCTATTGACAGGGAGATTACTGAAGCCCTGCACCGTACAGGCATGGGCGCTGACCAGGATTACAAAAACTTAATTAGACATGCCAGCCGCACCGCGCTCGGTGACGGCTGGGGCGGTGCTATGATTGCCACAGAACTTCAAGACATACTCTTTGGCACCCCAAAGCCTATTCGAGGTAAGGCAAATCTCGGTGTGCTTAAAGAAGACGAGGTTAATATCCTTGTTCATGGCCACGAGCCTCAGATTTCAGAGATGGTTGTAATCGCTTCTCAGGACCCAGCGCTCTTAAAGTCAGCAGAATCAGTCGGTGCAAAAGGGATTACCATTGCTGGTATATGCTGTACCGCTAATGAACTCCTGATGCGGCACGGAATTCCAATGGCAGGGCACATGAAGATGCAGGAGCTTGCCATTGCCACGGGCGCCGTTGATGCAATGGTGGTTGATGTGCAATGTATAATGCAGGGCGTTGCAGAGATGGCAAAATGCTTCCATACAAAACTCATCACCACATCTGCAAAGGCAAGGATAGAAGGGGTTGAGCATCTCGAAATAAGCGATGAGACTGCTCTCGAAAAGGCGAAGAAGATTGTCTGGATGGCGATAGAAAACTACCCGAAACGCGACAAAAATAAGATTAACATCCCGAAGGGTGAGATGGCGGAAATAGTAGTTGGTTTTAGCCACGAAACGATAAAGTACATGCTCGGCGGCAAATTCCGTGCATCTTATCGCCCACTCAATGACAACATTATGAATGGCAGAATACGTGGTGTGGCTGGCATTGTCGGTTGTACCAGTCCTGCTATATGGCCAGACCAGCAGCCTTATGTGCAGCTTGTTAAGGAACTCATTGCAAACAACGTCCTCGTAGTGCAAACAGGGTGCGCTGCAGCAGAATGTGCTCGTGGTGGACTAATGATTCCAGAATATAAGGACTATGCTGGCGAGACCTTGAGGGAGGTTTGTGAGGCGGTTGGTATACCTCCCGTGCTCCATGCCGGGGCTTGCGTGGATAATAGCCGTATCTTGATAGCATGCTCGGAGATGGTAAAAGAGGGTGGGCTTGGCCATGATATAAGCGACTTACCAGTGGCTGGCGCATGTTTTGAGTGGATGCATGAGAAGGCGCTTGCCATTGGACAGTATTTTGTCGCATCAGGCGTTTATACCGTATTTGGTATTTCATCCCCTGTTTCTGGCGCCCCTGACGTCCAGAAGCTTCTTTGTGAAGGACTCGAACATGAGTTAGGCGG
>JACQHT010000057.1 GCA_016198835.1 Planctomycetota bacterium
ATCCCAAACAAATCCCAAATTCTAATGTTCAAATTACCAAATGGAATTTTGAATTTTGTTCAATGGAATTTGGTGCTTATTATTTGGCACTCATAATTTGGGACTGTACAAAGAAACTCACTAATATAAGAAAAATAATGCCAAGTACAAGTACCATAATGTACCTCTGGATAAACCCTGTCTGGAGTTTACGTACGCCTCTCCCAAAGAAGGTAATCACTGAAGCTACTCCATTTACCACACCGTCAATTACAGAGAGGTCAAAACCTCCTGCAAACCTCGCGAGTTTAATAAACGGCGTAACGAGAAACGAACTGTATATTTCATCCACGAAATATTTATTTGCAAGCAATATGTAAAGAAAGCTATTAGTTAGCTTTTCACCGACACCAACCGTACTTCTGGAAGGATATATTACAACAGTCTTAAAGACATCAACGAATACCCTCAGATTCGCCTTAATCTCCTCCAGATAAGCCATCCCCCTTCCACACAGGAGCCATGCTATATATATCCCTGCTACGCCAATCAGCACTGAAATTACCATTACCATTAAAGAAGGCTCTGCGTGATGCATTGCAGCCTCGTGATGTATAAATTCCTGGAAGGCATTACCCATAAGGGGTGAACCTATGAAGCCGCCAATAACAGAAAGCCCCGCAAGGATTATTAAAGGAATCGTCATAACAGCCGGGGACTCATGTGGATGCCCATGCGCCCTGGATTCGCCAGTAAAGGCTATAAAGAATATCCTGAACATATATACCGATGTAAAGAAAACAGTGATAAGTCCCATTATGAATAAAGGCAAGTTGTGGGTGGAATATGCGGCAAGCAGTATCTCATCCTTACTAAAGAAGCCTGAGAATGGAGGGATGCCGAGTAAGGAGAGTGAGCCAATCAGAAACGTAAGGGAAGTTATCTTCATATATTTAAATATCCCTCCCATTTCCGTTACGTCCCTCGTATGCATGGCATGTACAACGCTACCAGCGGCAAGGAATAGCAGTGCCTTGAAACAGGCGTGTGTTGTAAGATGAAAAAGGGATGCACTATAAGCGCCCACGCCTAAGGCTAAAAACATGTAACCGAGCTGGCTGACGGTGGAATAAGCAAGCACCCTCTTCAGGTCATTCTGGGCAATAGCGATTGAACCTGCAAACAATGCGGTAAAGCCTCCAGTATAAGCAACAATGAGCATGACGGTATGGCTTGCCGCAAAGAGGGTATAAGCCCTGGCTACAAGATATACGCCTGCGGCAACCATGGTGGCAGCATGGATAAGAGCCGAGACCGGGCTTGGACCTTCCATAGCATCGGGAAGCCATACGTGGAGTGGGAATTGGGCAGACTTTCCAATCGCACCACAGAATACAAGGAATGCCATAATCCCTATAAGACCATGACTTAATGTGCCGCTTTTTATCGCAGTCTCTATATCGTGGAAATTCAAGGAACCTATGGTGAACAGAATTACCAGGACGCCAACAAAAAAGAAGCTATCCCCAATCCTTGTAACAATAAATGCCTTCTTTGCAGCCTTTGCAGCTTCGGGTCGGTCGTACCAATGCCCAATTAAAAGATATGAGCACAGACCTACAAGTTCCCAGAAAATATACATCTGCAGAAGGTTGCTTGAGAGCACAAGACCAAGCATGGAAAACGTAAAGAGCGATATGAATGCATAATATCTTGCAAAGCCTCTATCCCCTGCCATATAACCCCTTGAGAATATCTGGATGAGGAGGCTGATAAGGCAAACAATGCAGAGCATGAGGGATGAAAGTGGGTCAACGATTATACCCGCATCTATTTTTAGCCCCCCGATGCTAAACCATTGTGTTGTAAATTCCGTGGCTATATGATTACTAAATACCTTTTTTAGAACGGAACAACTGAGGATAAAGGAAAACAAGATTGTGAAAATTGAAAAGAATGTGGTTTGATAGGGCTTTTTCCTTGTCAAAAGGGCTATATATAAGAATGATAGGAATGGTAAGAAAGCAATAACCCAACTGTACGATAAATTCAACTCTACTCCTTAGTTTTAAGGCAATGGGCAATGGGCAATAGGAAATATTGGCTCTTACCTATCGCCAATCGCCAAATTTATCCTTTCAGAGAATCTATCTTTTGAAGGTCTATATCCTTAAAAAATCTAAACACAGATAATATTATTGCCAGCCCGATAGTTGTTTCTGCGGCTGCAAGGACGATTATAAAGACGGTAAAAACCTGGCCAGGTATTGCCCCCTTTGTAAGGTAAGATGACGAAGCTACTATGTTAATGTTAGCGGCGTTCAACATTAGTTCCATAGACATAAGTACCCCTATTGCCGTTTTTCTTGAAAGCACTCCGTAAAGGCCAATGCAAAAAATTATTGCCCCAAGAAAAAGATAATGGTGGAGGGACAAAATCTATTTCTCCTTCTTTATACCTAAGTATTTATTTACTCTAAAAGTTTATTAAATTCTTCTATGGATAAGTAAGCATCTCTTATTAAAGACCTGAGAAGTCCACGATCCAACTCCTTATGGTCTGGAATAGAAAGGGTTGTAATCATCCCTTTCTTTTTCATTATCATGTGTCTATTGCTACCAATTCTTACAAGTCTCCAACCTGCTTTTTCGAAAGCCTTCACTGCCTTTTTACCCGAGATTACTGGTAAGCCCGATGTCATTATACAGAAACCTCAAAATAAGCTATCTCTTTACCTTGAGGTAATAAATCTTTATCAAGTGCTTCCAGACAGGACTTAATAGCATCTTTAATGTTTTCAATCGTCTCTTCTATAGTGTTGCCCTGCGAATGACAACCAGGTATAGCAGGGCAATGAGCTATATAACCAAAGTCCTCACCCTTTTCAATTAAAACACGATAAATCACTTTTAATCTCCTATGATAAAAATCTACTGCTTCCTTGCAATAACAATCGCCCCTATTAACGCTACTAACAGGACAAGTGATACAAGTTCAAATGGCAGTACGTACGTTGTGAGAATTTCTGTACCGAGTTCCCTGAATCCGCCTGAGGCGGATGGGGCATCTTGCTTGTGCAAATTGCTAAAAGCATTTGTTTTGGCAAGGGCAAGGATAAGAAAAAAGAGCATGACAGAAGAAGCCCCCAGGGCAAGCCCTCTTTGCCTGTTTGACATTGCCTGGGAAAAATCAGAAATTTTAAACGTAAGCATAACAATGAAGAGGAAAAGAACAACAACTGCTCCCACAAAAATAAAGACTTGGACAACGACCAGAAAATCTAACTTTAATGAGGCATAAAGACCTGCAATGCTCAACAAAAAAAGGGCTAAAAACATAACGGCATGAACGATGTTCCGCAATGTAACAACAAGCACGCCAGCGCCCACAGCTACTATTGCAATAGCATAGAAAATAAGACTTTCGCTCATAACCATGCGCAAAACTGTGGTAGACAACGAGGTTTTACCTCGTTGATTCTTTCCATAGTTGAAATCAACGAACATAAAGTTCGTTGTCTACCGTCCCTTTGCTCCTTTTAACAAGTCCTCTTTTGTGAGCACCATCTTTGTCCTATCATAGGAGGCAAGTTCGTAGGTCTTTGTCATCTTCAAACAGGCGGTTGGGCAGACCTCGACGCAGAACCCACAAAACATGCACTTTGAAAGGTCAAGAGAATACTGAATCTTTTCAGTATTGTCAAGTTTTATCCTGCCTACTTCAATACATGCGGCTGGACAAACATCCCTGCAATAGCCACAGCCAACACAGTAATTAAGCTTGCAGGAAAGGCATCTTTTAGCCTCTTGCATTGCCTCTTCTTGCGTATAACCCAACTCAACCTCGTTGAAATTGCGCTTTCTTTCCTCTGCTGATAGTTTCTTCATCGTGATTCGTGTTCTTGAAGTGGTGGTAGGTTGTTCACCCACAAAGCCTCCTTCAAATAGCGTTGAACGCATTCTCTCCTCTTTCTTAAGTACGCTAAGTATGGAGAGTCGCGTTCCGCCTCCGAGATATTCGTGGATAGCAAGGGCAGCCTTTTTCCCTTGGCCCATTGCTTCGGTTGCGGTTCCGGGTCCAATGACTACATCACCGCCTGCATATACGCCCGGTCGTTTTGTGGCGCATGTCTTCGGGTCAATCTTTATTGTGCCCGTTCTGGAAAACTCAATCTCTATGTTTTCCAACCATTTCAGGTTTGGCCTTCTACCAATAGCTGTAATTACTCTATCAGCCTCTATGATAAATTCGGAACCCTCTATAGGTACCGGTCTTCTCCTGCCACTGGCATCCCGTTCTCCGAGTTTCATTTTCAGACATTCCATGGCGCTGGCCACGCCATTTTTACCAATTACAGCCTTGGGAGCGCTGAGGAATTTTATTTTTACGCCTTCTTCCTCTGCATCTTCAATCTCAGTGTGGTGAGCAGTCATCTCTGCAATTGTCCTTCTATACAGGATTGTTACACTTTTGGCACCGAGCCTCATAGATGACCTTGCACAGTCAACAGCAGTATTACCACCGCCGACTATGACAACATGATTTGCTTTGGGGATTTTACCTCCCAGTGCAAGTTCTTTAAGGAAGGTTTCCCCTGGATATACCCCCTTAAACTCCTCGCCCGGGACATCGAGTTTAAACTCTTCAAGGGCGCCAACGCCGAGGAATACAGCCTCGAAGCCATCAGCAAAAAGCTTATCGAGAGAATCAATTCTTGTGTTATATTTTATCTCGACTCCGAGGTCTACTATTGTTTGAACCTCGCTGTCTAAGACTTCCCTCGGTAGTCTATAGGATGGTATTCCAACGTACAGGAAGCCTCCGGCAACAGGAAGCGCCTCGAAGATAGTAACCCTGTAGCCAAATCTTGCAAGGAAAAAGGCTGCGCTAAGCCCTGCCGGACCGGCGCCAACAATAGCCACCCTTTTACCATTATCAGGCAGTTTTGAAATTGGTATCTTATCATGCGACCTCAGTTCAAACTCTGCAACAAATCTCTTAAGGGCATCAATTGCTATCGGGTCTCCAAAATCGTTTCTCTTACATGCAGTCTCACATGGCCTTGTACAGACACGTCCGCAAATGGAGGGTAGCGCAATATCCTCCCTTACAAGCGCCAGTGATTCTGCAAATTTGCCCTGGGCAACTAATCTTACGTAGTCTCTCGATGCTACATTTGCAGCGCAGGCAGACATGCAAGGGGGCATTTCATTAGACAAGTTGCAACGTGATACAGCGCTCTCGCCAGCCATTCCAGTCATCGTATGCAGCCAACGCGACCTGTCAGGGAGTTCCCTCCTTTCCTTAGGGTATTGTACCGTTATAGATGGTTTGAAAAGATACTTTAACGTAAGAAGCATTCCAGTAACCAAACTGTATGCTCCAAAAGTAGTTTTTTTGATTATCTTCATGTTCTAATTAACCACCCCTCAATCCCCTCCTTGCGAAGGAGGGGATAAAGGGGAGGTGTTTATGTGAATATTACCACAAATACACCGGTTAAGCCGATGTTTAAAAAAGCCAGAGGAGTAAGAAATTTCCAGGAAAAGGACATTAACTGGTCAACCCTTATTCTCGGAAATGTCCATCTTGCCCACATTAAAAGAAATATTACTGAATAAGTTTTAAGAAAGAACCATATTATCGGCGGAAGTACGGGACCGTTCCAGCCTCCCAAAAAGAGCACTGTTGCTATAGCGGATATTGTAAACATATTTGTGTATTCACCTAAAAAGAACATGGCAAACCTGATTCCTGAATACTCCGTATGGAATCCTGCAACAAGCTCGCTTTCTGCTTCAGGGAGGTCAAAGGGCGCCCTATTTACCTCGGCAGTTGCAGAAATAATATAAAGGATAAAACCGAGAGGTTGCAAAAGGATATACCAGAGCCTTGACTGGTGTTCGACTATCTGGGTCATGCTGAGGGTCTGGGCAAGCATAATAACCCCTACAACGGAAAGCGTCATGGGAAGTTCGTAGCTAAGTATCTGTGCGGATGAACGCAGTCCGCCGAGCAACGTGTATTTGTTATTTGAGCTCCAGCCAGCCATCATTATTCCCAGTACCCCCATGCTTGTGGCTGCAAAGAGGTAGAGGATGCCCATGTTTAAGTCCCTCATGGTTGCCCCAGGTGCCCAGGGGATTACTACGTACGCCATAACGGCCGTTGTAAAGACAATTATTGGTGAAATGAAATAAATCCATTTATCAGCAGCCTTCGGGGTAATCCCTTCCTTTAATATAAGTTTTATCCCATCGGCAATAGGTTGGAGTATTCCATGCCAACCTACCCTCATGGGTCCGAGCCTTACCTGTATATGGGCAGAAACCTTCCTTTCAAGCCAGATAAGAAACATGGCATTAACAGAGATAAACGCAAGGATTAGCCCTATACAAATAATGGGTATTAACAAATGCAGGAAAAATACCGGGACATGATACTGAACAAAAAGACCCTGCAGTGCATTATAAATGTTATCAATTAACTTTTTTGTATCGTAAAGTAATTCCATGCAAATTCTGTGGTAGTGGCACGGTGCGCCGTGCCCTTACCTCTTTATCTATCCACATCACCCATCACAATATCTATACTACCAAGTATAGCTACTACGTCTGCAACCTTCCACCCCTTCGCTATCTCCGGGAGGACGGAGAGATTGGAGAACGAGGGAGACCTTATCTTTAGTCTGTAAGGTTTATTTGAGCCATCGCTTACTAAATATATCCCAAGTTCTCCCCTCGGAGATTCTGTCCTTGAATAAATCTCGCCAGGTTCTATCCTGAGATTTGGCATAAGACCATTGTTAGCCTCTCCTGGCGGTATCTTTTCGATTGCCTGCTCGATTATACGTATAGACTGCCGCATTTCTTCTATTCTAACATTGTATCTGTCCCAGCTATCGCCTGTAGTGCCTGTTGGTATATCAAATTCAAATTCTGGATATATCGAGTAGGTTTCGTCTTTCCTTAAGTCCCATTTTACTCCACTGCCTCGCAGATTTGGTCCTGTTACGCCGTAGTCTATCGCCATATCCTTTGGCAATATGCCGACGTTTTTGGTTCGTTCTAAGAAGATTATATTGTTGGTAAGCAGGACGTCGTACTCATCAATCTTTTTCTTTAGGTCTGGAAGGAAGCTTTTTAATGCAGGCGTAA
>JACQHT010000052.1 GCA_016198835.1 Planctomycetota bacterium
GATATATACAATCCCTCTAACATTCCTGATAACGAACTCTTGCGGATGATTGCCTCCTGTGAAAGATATTCAGAGCATCCGTTAGCTAAGGCAATCCTCAGATACACGGAGGAAAGGCGGATTGAGCCGTTATACGTTTCTGGATTTGAATCCCTCACAGGATTAGGTATTCTGGCTAAATATAATGGCTCAATTGTAACAATTGGGAATAGGCGGTTGATGGATGAGTACGCCATTGATGTCGGTAAATATATTCAGGCAACTGATAAATGGGAAGGTAGTGGCAAGACGGTTATATTTGTGGCTATGGATGATAAGGTCATCGCAGCGCTTGCCATTGCTGATACCGTAAAAGATACGTCAAAGGCAGGCATTAATAGCATTAAGGCTATGGGGATAGAGCCTGTCATCCTTACAGGCGATAATAGAATAACTGCCGAGGCAATAGCTAAGGCGATGGATGTTCAACACGTCAAGGCTCAGATGAGACCCGAGGATAAACTTACAGAGGTGGATTCATACCAGCGGATGGGTAAGATTGTAGGCATGGTGGGTGATGGGATAAACGATGCCCCTGCCCTGGCTAAGGCAAATGTAGGTTTTGCACTCGGAACTGGCACAGATATTGCAATTGAGTCGTCAGAGATTACCTTACTGCATGGGGATATTAGAAAGGTTGCTACTGCGATTGATTTGAGCAGGCAAACGATGAGGATTATCAAGCAAAACTTAGCATGGGCATTTGGCTTTAACATCCTTGCAATACCATTGGCAGCGCTCGGCTTACTTAACCCCGTAATTGCCTGTGGAGCCATGAGCTTGAGCTCCGTGGCAGTGGTAACAAATGCCTTAAGATTGAAAAGATGGAAGACGTGAGATGTAGAGACGGAAGACGTTAGATGACTCATCATCTTACTTCTTTTGTCTCACTTCTTTCGTCTGTGGCTGAAAAATAACATTGTGGCGAAAGAATTTGGTTGACATTTTACAGCCTGTAAAATATAATATCCCGAAATATGGCAATTTTAGGAGGTATTTTTTTTACAAGGCAGAAAAATATGATTAAAAGTCTAAGATTCAGTTTCAATCCTTTCAAAGAGGGTCTAAACCAGGTGCTTGGGGATTTGGAAAAGAGGATTATGGAGATACTATGGGAAAAGGGCGAGTCCACCATTCGTGAAATCCTGGACTCACTACCTCACGGCCTTGCCCCATCTTATTCGACCGTAATTACAGTAACAAATAGGCTGGCAAAGAAGGGTCTCCTTGAAAGAAAGAAGGTTAAGAAGACATTCTTCTATAGACCATTGTATGGTAAGGACGAATTTTATGGGCTTGTCTCAAGGAAGGTTGTAGAGGGTGTATCATCATTATCCCCATACACTACTATGGTCAATTTGGTGGACATTGTTGCTAAGGCAAATCCGGATAGGATGGAACAATTAGCCAGATTAATCGAAGAAAAGAAGTTGCAAAAGGGCAGTAATTAAATGGCTGTTAGGATAAGAACATTACCCACCCCCGTATCGTTGTACGGGGCAAGCCAACAGATGGCGGGCAAGCAAGACAATCGAACATTTAAAGCCTTTGCGCTTATGATACTAATGGCAGCAGCCTTTATTGCCTTTATAGGCATTGGGGCAACCGTTGGGATAAAGGGATTAATTAGCACCACTACGTCGCTTTTTTATGCAGCCTTTTGTCATTGCGCATCTCTTACGGTTTGTGCCGGTACAGATGCAGCTAACTTCTGGAGCAATCTGGCTCATCGTCTACAAGTCCCCGAAGCAATTTTCTTCTGGACAGGTCTTGGAGTCTTCAGCACCGGCATCTTAAAGGCAATAATCAAATCATTAAGGCTCCTGCTTGGTGATCGAAGATTCATCAGAAGTATAGCCGAGGTACCTATTGATAATTATCCACGCCATAAAGCCACCCTTTCTGTACTTAATCTTTCGAAAATTTTTGTACTATTTCGAGATGATAACCTTAAATATTCATTTACCCTCGGTATGTGGAAGCCAAAGTTATACATGTCCACGGGCACTTATTCTTATTTAACCGATGAGGAATTCCTATCTACAATATTACACGAGGACTATCACCGCAGGCATAAGGACCCGTTAAGATTGTTTGTTGTTAACGTCGCCCGGGAACTGCTTTACTTCTTGCCCATAAGTAATTATCTATCAAGGGTATTTCTTGACGCCAAAGAGAAGGCTGCGGATGACAATGCTGTTTATGCGTCGGGTCAACCACTCGAACTTGCAAGCGCAATCGTCAAGCTTGCTAAATCAGCCCCCCGGCTTTCACATGTCGTGCCTAAGGCAGATTCGCCGTGGCGAACATACCTCGCTAATTCTATGTCTGGCATGGATACAGTAGAAGAAAGAGTGAGGCGATTAGTTGGAAAAGAATTAGAAAATAACGATAAAAAGCCTTCAAGAAAAACCCTTTTTTTAAGCGTGGCGCTTTGTGCCTTTTTCTTTGGAGCTATATTTGTTAATGGTATTGCCTTATTTACTCATAGTGGAAAAATTACGCACTGTATGAGTCATAGTTGTTCTATGAAATGCAGCAGTTCGCAGCGGGAAATAAATCACGCATTACATTAGAGATTTTTTTAATATGACGTTTTACAAGATGTAAAAGTTTCTCTGAACAATTTCAGGGAGAATAAACATTATGAAAACAAGACCTTTAAAGTTGTATGCATTATTTATGTTGTTTAGCCTTTTAGCTAATCTGTCAGCCTCAGCAGATGAAAATGTCCTTAGCTTGAACTGGGTCATTAATGAGGCGATTCAGAATAATCCAGAACTTCAGGCAGCGTACAAACGATGGAACTCTGCAAAGGAAAAGATACCACAAGCCCGTGCCCTCGATAATCCCATAGTTGGTTACAAATACACAGGCGAGGAAGGGATGACGGCTACTACCCCCATGCAACACAACTTTTTTGGTTCTCAGAACTTTCCATTCTTTGGGAAGCTGCGCCTGAAAGGAGAAATTGCATCAAAGGAAGCAAATATTGCAGAGGCGCAGTACAACGCCATAAAAAGAAGCCTCCTTGCGAGGGTTAAAAATGCTTATTATGAACTTTATTATGTTTATAAATCTATAAGGATAAATGAAGAAAACAAAGACCTGCTTAAAGGGTTTGAAGAGATTGCACGAACAAAATACACAACGGGGGTGGTCACACAGCAGGACGTGCTAAAAGCACAGGTGGAGGTCTCAAAGATTATAAATGAGTTAATTACCCTCGAAAGATTAAAGGAAACGGTAGTGGCAAGACTGAACAGCTTGCTTAACCGACCGCCCCACACTCCGTTGGGAGTATCGGAGGATTTTGAGCCTGCAAAATTTACTTTAACATTAGACAAACTTTATCAGATGACCCGTGAAATAAGTCCTGAACTTAAGCAATTCGCTTACGATATTGAAAAGAATGATGCAACAAAGAGGCTTGCAAAAAAGCAGTATCTGCCGGACTTTACGGTTGGGGTGGAATATACGGACAAACGCTTCTTACCTTCAGGTTTAGAGCCGGTTGGTGGTGGGGTACGAGATGAGTGGGCAGGCACCGTCAGCATTACCGTACCCCTATTTCAGAAACAAAGGTGGGATGCAGGCGTAAGGCAGTCCGTAGCAGACCTTGAAGCAAGTCAGAGGGCTTACAAGAATATGGAGAATACGGCTTTCTTCGGTGTCAAGGACTCGCATTTCAGAATCCAGACGGCTGAAAGGCTTATAGAACTTTATAAAAATAGCATAATCCCACAGGCTGAACAGTCCCTGAAGGCGGCTGAGATTGGCTATCAGACAGGCAAGGTAGATTTTCTTCAACTTATTGACAGTCAAAGGGTGCTTTTATTCTTCCGCCTTGCTTATTACAGGGC
>JACQHT010000065.1 GCA_016198835.1 Planctomycetota bacterium
CACCCTGCAAAGTTCCAAAAACTCGGTGGAAAAATTCCCAAAGGGGTTCTTCTTATAGGACCTCCAGGAACAGGCAAGACCCTTCTTGCAAAAGCAGTGGCAGGAGAAGCCGGTGTACCCTTCTTCTCTATCAGCGGTTCTGATTTTGTGGAGATGTTTGTTGGCATGGGGGCGGCACGTGTTCGAGACATGTTCGAACAGGCAAAAGAAAAGGCGCCGTGTATCATTTTTATTGACGAAATTGATAGCGTAGGCAGACAACGAGGCACAGGCCTCGGTGGCGGGCACGACGAACGGGAACAAACCCTGAATCAATTACTTGCAGAAATGGATGGCTTTTCTCCTCAAAAAGGTGTAATTATTGTAGCAGCAACAAACAGACCAGATGTACTGGATGCTGCACTGCTTCGCCCTGGCAGATTTGATAGACAAATTACCGTAGATAGGCCAGACTTGCTTGGCAGGGAAGCTATCCTTCAGGTACACAGTAAAGATGTTAAGCTTGCTCCTGAAGTTGATTTAAAGACAATTGCCAAGAGAACCCCTGGATTTTCTGGCGCAGATTTAGCTAATGTTGTAAATGAAGCTGCCCTTTTAGCTGCAAGGTTCGATAAAGAGAATGTTGAAACAAAAGAACTTGAAGCCGCTATTGACAGGGTTATCGCTGGTCCCGAACGAAAAAGCCGCGTAATGAGTGAAGAAGAAAAACGGACGATTGCTTATCACGAATCTGGTCACACATTAATTGCTGCTTTACTCCCCCATACCGACCCCGTACACAAGGTCTCTATCATTCCCAGAGGCGCTGCGGCGCTTGGCTATACATTACAGCTTCCTACAGAAGATAAGTATCTTACTACCGAATCGGAGATACTTGATACGATATGTGTATTACTGGGTGGACGTTCTGCAGAAGAACTTATGTTTAATGAGGTATCTACCGGTGCACAGAATGATTTAGACAGGGTAACCCATCTTGCTCGTGATTACGTATGCAGATTCGGCATGAGCGAGGTACTTGGACCACAAACATTTGGCAGACAAAAAGGCAATATCTTCCTCGGTCACGACCTCGTACAGGAAAAGGAATACAGCGAAAGAACTGCAATACAGATTGATGAGGAAGTAACGAGGATAATCAAGGAATGCTACGAAAAAACTCGTACGCTTTTAATGGAAAATAAGGATAAACTCGAACTTCTTGCCAAAAAACTTGAAGAAGAGGAACTCCTTGAAGGTGAGCAGGTAGTAGAGTTATTAGGAATAAAGAATAAAAAGAGAAGAACTCTGCAACCTGTGGAAACCACTGTAGCTGCTACGTCTGTAAAACAAGAACGGTCTTAACAGGAACGTGAAGAAGGGTAGAGATGAAGAAAACCATCTTACATCTTTCTTCTTCCTTCTCACTTCTTGCTGGGGAAAATTGATATACCAAATAAAAAGCTATCGGAATCAATGCCAGCGTCAGAAGTAAATGGGTCAGAGAAGTGACGGAACCTGTATTCGAGTCTAAAGGCTGCTCTTTCAGAAAAGAAATATTTTAGACCAATCCCAGCCTGCGAAAGCAACGGCAGCGAAGACGTTGATGAAATCTTGCCAGCCACATATACTGGACCCATACCCACCAAAGCGAATGGAATAAAAGACGTCCCAGTATTCAAATGGTAAAGTGCATTAATATTAACCCCCAAGGCTGGCACATCACTTTCTTTTGTATGAATATACATCAGTGGCAATTCAACCTCTGCCGCTGCATTTCTTGCAAAAAACATACCACCTCTTGGAAGTAACGAAAGTATGGATATGCTTTGCCTATCGTCGTAACCAAATGCCCCACCTCCACCTAACTCAATACTTTTTGCTTCGAGGACTGATTCGTCAATTTTCGAATTAGCAACACACACCTTAGGTAACATAAAAATAACTAACGCCCACATTACCCAACACTTGACTTTATTCATGTTTTCTCCCCTTTTCTTAAGCCCTCAGCCTTACACCTTTAGCCTTCAGCCTAAATTTGTGAATCACTAAATCACATTTTTCTCTGTTTGTCAACACTTAAATTAGCTGATAGCTCATTGCTCATCGCTCGTTACCCAGTCCTCATTGCTCAGTTAAATCACTTGACAAAGTTCCTTTTTCTGTTAAAATTAATATGTAATTAATTCTTATACCAAATGAGTATGGCGGATGTCCGTCTAAGGCGGACGTTACTTTATCGCTTAAGGATAGTTTTTACTATGAATTAATATACGGTTTAGGATAAAGGGGTCGTCAGGATTCTTAGAAGCGTTGTTGCTCATTTGGAGTGGGATATTACCCACTCTTTTTTTTAATAGAGCTTTGCGCTTTGCGTCCTGTGCGTCTTTGCGAGAAAAGATATTTCACGCCATGACGCAAAGCACGCAAAGTGGAGATTACCGTATGGACAAAGAAGAGTTGCTCAGACTGGTTGATAGTCTTCACAGGGATAAAAATATAGATAAGGAAGTGGTTTTCCAGGGTATAGAGGCTGCATTATCATCCGCCGCGAGGAAGCATTTTATCTCTGCTGAACCTATCTCAGTTAAGATTGATAGAGTTACAGGGGAAATTATTGCCTACGAGAAAGACCGCAAGATAGACCCTTCTGACCTGGGCAGGATAAGCGCACAGACCGCAAAACAAGTAATTATACAAAAGATAAGGGATGCGGAAAGAGACGCCATTTATGAGGAATTTATTGCAAGGAAGGGGTCAATCGTTAGCGGTACTGTGCAACGTTTTGAGGGCTCTGTAATGATAATAAACCTTGGTAGGGTAGAAGGCTACATGCCAAAGTCGGAGCAAATTGCTAATGAACTCTATCATCCCGGCGAGAGGATAAGAGCCCTTATTTGGGATGCAAAAAAGGTTGGTTCCAAAGTAAAGATTATTCTTTCAAGGAATCACCAGGATTTTGTAAGAAAACTTTTTGAGCTTGAGGTGCCAGAAATAGGTGAAAATATAATAGAAATTAAGGCTATTTCCAGGGAAGCCGGTTATAGAACGAAGATAGCTGTTGACTCGAAGGACCCTAATGTTGATTCTGTTGGCGCCTGCGTGGGAGTAAGAGGTTCCAGAATAAAGAACATCGTTGATGAATTAAGCGGAGAGAAAATAGATATAGTACGGTGGAGTGCCGCACCTGAAGTTTTAATTCCTAATACACTTAAACCAGCGGAAGTCACCAGTATCTTACTATCCACTGAAGAGCGGCATGCTACCGTTGTTGTGCCTGAGGACCAACTTTCCCTTGCTATTGGTAAGAAGGGACAAAATGTTAGACTGGCTGCAAAGTTAACCCAGTGGGACATAGATATTGTAACTGAGGCAGAACTCCAGCAAAGGATTTCAGAGGGGGCTGAAGAATTACAAGTCATTGAGGGTAACAAGAGTGAAAGTATCGCTTCAGATAATATACCGGCAGTAGAGAAGGGAATAGGAAATAGCCAATAACCAATATTCCATATTGGTTATTTCCTGTTGAATAAGGAAGAGAGGTAACATCGTTGTCAAAGATTAGAATAAGTGCACTGGCAAAAGAACTCAGCGTCAAGAGTAACCTGTTGATAGAACAATGTCAGGCACAGGGATTTACTCATATTACTCACCATGCTAATACATTAAGCAAGGAAGAGGCTGAGAAGATAAAGGAGATTTTTGGTGTCAAAAAGACACACCCATCACCACCACCTCAGGTTGTTACACCTGTCCACACTTTGGAAGAAACAGGGGTTAAGGAGCCACATCGTGCTATTCATCTAAGGGGTAAAACACAAATATTTTTCCCGGACAAACTCGTACAAGTTCCAAAACGTCCTATATACAAGAAAAAGATTAATAAGATAGTCGAGGTGGAGAAAAGGCGGCTGGGTGCGGAAGGAGTTACCTACCCAAGATGGAGAAGGGTTCCAAAGTGGCGGCCAAGAGAAGTTATAAAACCCAAGAAGCTTATTGTAAAAGAGAAAAAAGAGAAGATTAGCTTAACCTCGCCAGTTATTGTAAAAGATTTATCTAACGGTCTTGGAATCAAGGCAAATGCCATAATTACAAAGTTGTTACTCGAACACAATATTACTGCAACTATTAACCAAGTTCTGGATGATGATATGGTGCAGATGCTTGGCCTTGAGTATGGTGTGGAAATAGAATTAAAAAAGGCAAAGGATATTGCAGAAGACCTTTTACTTGAAAAGACAACCGGTAAGGCTGAGGACATCGTGCCAAGGGCGCCTATAGTTACCTTCATGGGCCATGTTGACCATGGGAAGACTTCCCTCCTTGATAGTATAAGACAAACAAACGTTGCAGGTGGCGAGGTGGGTGGGATAACTCAGCATATAGGGGCCTATTCTGTTGAGACTAACGGTAAGGCCGTGGTCTTTCTGGATACGCCGGGTCACGAAGCCTTTACTGCTATGCGTGCAAGGGGTTCCCATATAACAGATGTCGTCGTGCTTGTTGTTGCTACCGATGATGGCGTAATGCCTCAAACAGAGGAGGCCATTAATCACGCCAAGGCGGCGAATGTGCCTATCATTGTCGCTCTCAACAAGATAGATAAGCCAGAGGCAAATCCTCTCAGGGTTAAACAACAACTGGCAAACCTTGGGCTTGTACCAGAAGAATGGGGTGGAAAGGCGCAATTTGTCGAAACTTCCGCCATAACCAAGAAGGGGCTTGATGATTTACTGGATAGGATATTGCTTGAGGCTGAGATTATAGAACTGAAAGCTAATCCAAAAATACTTGCTCGTGGCGTTGTTCTTGAAGCCCAGTTGCACGAAGGTAGAGGTGTTGTGGCTACGGTACTTGTTCGAGATGGAATCCTTCGTCAGGGCGATATAATACTCTGTGGTGGAACATACGGCAGGGTCAGGATAATGTATAACGACCGTGGCAAGGAAGTAAAAGAGGCTGGGCCCTCTACCCCGGTAGCAGTATCAGGCTTTTCCTCGGTACCGGAGGCGGGTGAAAAATTCTACGTGGTAACTGATATTCAAAAAGCCAGAGAGATAGCCCTGGATATGCAGGATAAACGCAGGAAGACAGCACTGGCAGAACGCCGTCACATAACGCTTGAAAATCTTTACTCAAAGATTGAAGAAGGAAAAATTAAAGAAATAACCATCATCCTGAAGGCTGATGTAAAGGGTTCTGTTGAGGTTCTTTGCAAACTGTTAGAGGAACTCTCTACCGAAGAGGTTAAGGTAAGAATCTTACACAGCGGCGTAGGGGCAGTAACAGAATCGGACGTCCTCCTTGCCGATGCCTCTGACGCTATAGTGATTGGATTTTCCATTAGACCGGAGGATAGAGCACGCTCTCTGGCAGAAGAAAAGGGTGTAGAAATAAGGCTTTATCAAATCGTTTACGATGTAACAAATGACATCCGGGCTGCAATTGAGGGTATGCTGGAACCAGAGAAGCGTGAAGAAATACTTGGTCGTGTAGAGATTCGTCAGGTTTATAAGATATCAAAGTATGGGAATGTGGCAGGATGCCATGTTATAAGTGGAAAGATTACGCGAAACTGTTCCATTCGCATTATACGTGATAATATCCCGATATACGATGGCAAGTTGGCTTCTTTAAGGATTGTTAAAGATGATGTAAAAGAGGTGCGTGCGGGATACGATTGTGGTATAAAAATAGCAGGTTATGACGATATTAAGGTGAGCGACATTATAGAAGCTTATGAAATTCAAAAGGTCGCTCGTGTACTTGTATAACTTTGCCGTTCGTTACGCGGCTCTGCCAAATATACATGGTTGTTGGTACACTAAGTATCAAGTTAATGACTCGAGATGCGCGTTCTTTAAAAGATAAACGCCGCATTATAAAAAGCCTCAAAGACCGTACAAGAAATAATTTTAACGTTTCTGTTTCGGAAATTGGCGCACAGGACAGCAAACAACACTGCGTACTGGGAATCGCAATGGTGGGAACTGATAGACGTCACGTAAATGGGGTATTATCTACGATTATAAACTCCTTGCGCACTTTTCCATCTGCTGAACTAATAGACTACGAGCTTGAATTTATTTGACGAATGCTTGACATTATTATAGAAGGTGTCATTTTACCATGGTGTCCCGAAGGGTTAAAAGGGTAGAGGAAGCTATAAGGCAGGAAGTTAGCAAAATAGTATTATATGAACTTAAAGACCCGAGAATAGCCTTCCTCACCATCACCAATGTGGAAGCATCTCCAGATTTAAGGACCGCAAAGGTCCTGATATCCATATTAGGAGACGAGGTCTCTCAAAAGACTGTATTGAGAGGTCTTGAGCATGCCAGAGGCTACATCCAGAGAGAGATTGCAACAAGATTAAAGATGCGTTACACCCCTGTGATTACGTTTTGCCTTGATAAATCGTTGAAAAAAAGCCTGCATGTATTGAAACTCATTGATGAGGTAACAAAAGAAAAGAATGAGATTCGTTATGACATACCAGAACCAGATTAATAATAATTTGAGGAGCATCCACGAAAACTTATGCCAAAACTAAATATAGGAATCCCAAAAGGGAGCTTGCAAGAGGCTACAATTGAAATGATGAAGAAGGCAGGCTTCAAGGTCTACATTAGTAGCCGTTCATACTATCCATCTATTGACGACGAAGACCTATCAGCCTGTCTGGTAAGACCCCAGGATATGTCGAGATACGTTGAAAGGGGGATATTGGATGTTGGCCTTACCGGCGAGGACTGGGTCAAAGAAAATGGTTCTGATGTTAAAGTGGTTGAAGAACTTATATATGCCAAGCAACGGAATACCAAGGTTCGGTGGGTCCTGGCAGTTGCAGAAGATTCTGCAATTAAATCGGTTAAGGATTTGCAAGGTAAGAAAATTGCCACCGAGCTTGTAAATGTAACAAAACAGTATTTATCAAGAAATAGTGTCCATGCGGAAGTGGAGTTCTCTCACGGGGCTACGGAGATTAAAGTTCCTCAGTTGGTAGATGCAATAGTGGAATTAACAGAGACGGGAAGCAGCCTTAAGGCCAATAAGCTTCGCATTGTTGATACAGTTATGGAATCCACAACACAATTTATAGCCAACCATGCAGCCTGGCAAGATGGGTGGAAAAGACATAAGATAGAAAATCTTGCCATGCTTTTTAAGGGAGCAATCCTTGCCTGTGATAAGGTGGGTCTTAAGATGAATGTTCCAGCCGACCGTTTAGACCGCGTCTTAAAAGAACTTCCCGCATTGAGAAAACCCACTATTTCCACCCTTTCAGAGGGTGCAGGATACGCAATAGAAACCGTGATTGATGAAAATGTTGTACGCAGGATTGTTCCCATGTTGAAACGGGCTGGCGCAGAGGGCATAATTGAATACTCGCTTAACAAGGTTATTCTTTAAAAATGGGGACAAAAATGGGGACTCATCCCATTTTTTTAACAAACCATCTATTCTTTATCGAAAAAATGGGATGTGTCCCTATTTTTTCTCTTTCCTATCGTTCGTATTTATCCTGGGATACTTAGTAATTATATGTGGTTGTAGTACCATAGAGAAAAGGGTATCACAGTCAACCCCAATAAAAAGTGCTTCGGCAACAGAGGCAACGTTAAAAGCTCAGGCAAATTTTTGTACCGGGGTATATTATATGTTGAATGGTCAGTGGAGAACGGCAGTACATTTCTTTGAAACAGCCGCAGAGCTTCAGCCGGGCGAGGAAAGAATCCTCCATCACCTCGCTGCTTGTTATTTCCAGTTAGAGGATAAGGAAAGGTCCCTCCAAGCATTAGAAAAGATATCAACCCTCCGTCCTGAGGAGTTTAACATCCATTATTTGTATGCCAATCTCTGTGAGACAGAGGGAAGGTTGGATAAAGCAATCCTTGGGTACGAGCGGGCTATCAAATGCAAAACGGGTAAGGGTTATCAAGAATTTCTGGCTGATATATATTATCGCCTGTGCCATCTGTATGCAAAAAAAGGCGATTTTCAGAAGGCGCTCGATTTTTATTCAAAGCTTATGGAAACAGGCATTGTCAGCGAGCCGGCAAAAATACAATGCGAGATAGGTCAGGTGTACTTACAAGGTAATGATATTAAAAAGGCAATGGAAGCATTCGAAAAGGCTGGAGAACTTGACCCCGGTCTTGCGCTGGTTCATTTTTATCTTGCAATTTGTTATGAACAACTCGGTAACGTTGACAAAGCTGTTAGCGAAACAGAAATGTATCTTGCCGAATATCCTGACAACTGGGTAATGCTCCTTGGCCTTGCGGATTTATACGAAAAAACAAAGCAGCATGAAAAAGCCTTATCACTTGAACAAAAAGCTTTTACAATCCTCAAAAATAGCATTGGCGGGGGCAGTAAAGATGGCGATGAATTCCTTGCGTTTTCCCAATTATTGCGTAAGCAAGACCACAAAAAAGAGGCTATCGAAGTCCTGAAACAAGCCACAACAATGCCTTTCGGTAGCGAAACTAACAAGAATATACACTACAATCTTGCCAATCTCTATTACGAGATAAACCGCTACGATATGGTGGAAAAGGAATTAAAAGACACTCTTAAAATAGACCCTAATTGCCATCAAGCCAGCAATTTCCTTGGTTACTTTTACGTCGAAAGAGGCGTAAATCTGGACGAAGCCATTCAATTAATTAAAAAGGCACTCGAAGCAGACCCGAAAAACGGCGCATATCTTGACAGCCTTGGATGGGCATATTATAAAGAGGCTACAATAGAAGGCAAGGTAGACAAACTGGAGTTAGCATTAGAGAAGCTGACCGCCGCATCACAAAGTACAGAAGACTCCTTAATTCTCGAACACCTCGGAGAAGTATACTACAGCCTCGGTTGCTGGGAAAAGGCTGAAGAACTATGGGAAAAGGCGCTTGGATTGCAAAAAGAAGATACTCAAGAATCAACCACTAAACAGAACATAAAAGAAAGAATCGAAAAGTTACAATACCTTAAGAG
>JACQHT010000061.1 GCA_016198835.1 Planctomycetota bacterium
GAGACACGCTGGCCAGGCTATCAAACGCGTCTGGATTACCCGGAGCGTGATGATGCACATTGGCTGAAGTTTGTTAACTCCGTATGCGACCCCGTTACGGGAGCTATCAGAATTGTCGAGCGTCCCTTAGGCGCAGTACCAACCCTGGTAGACAACGAACTTTATGTTCGTTGAATCAATCCGCCTCTGGCGGATAAAACCTCGTTGTCTACCTTGTTGAGGAAATCATGAGCATTTTTATTGATGAAAACATTTGTAATGGATGTGGAAGGGCTAAGGAAGCACGTTGTGTGCGCATCTGTCCAGGTAACTTGATTGTTCGCAATGATAACTGGAAGGCATGTATTGTTGAGCAAAGGGATTGCTGGACATGTGCTGCATGTGTGAAGGAATGTCCAGTACAGGCAATTGAGCTGCGCTTACCTTTTCAGATTGCCGACCACGATGCTTCTCTTAAAGCAAGGCTAAAGAGGGATAAGACAATCTGGAAGCTAAAGGATTCGGAAGGCAATGAGGAGGTATTTGAGGTGCCTGCACGAAGTTCGGAGTTCAGAGTTTAGAGTTAGGAGTTTGGATAAGGTTTCATTTTAAAGGAAGGAGTAAAAGGTGTCAAAGGCTATTAAACCGCACGGTGGAAGACTTGTTGATAGGATTTTAGTTGGTGAGGCACGAGATGAACTCAAGGCAAAGGCTGAACGCCCTTCTATGAAAAGGGTTGTACTTAATGAGCGAGAAATTTCTGACCTTGAGATGATTGCAACGGGTGCACTCAGCCCACTTGAGGGTTTCATGTGCATGGATGATTATGAAAATGTGCTTGATACTATGAGATTGTCTAACGGATTGCCGTGGACTATCCCTGTGGTCCTTTCTGCCACAGATGAGGAGGCTAAGGATTTAAAAGAAGGGGATGATGTTGCACTCGTGGATTCATCGAATACAGTCCTTGCCGTCCTGCACCTTGAGGAGAAGCATCATCATGACAAATCCAAGGAAGCCGTTGAGGTCTATGGAGTAGATGATTTAAATCATCCGGGCGTTAAATATGTTTATCAGATGGGCAACATCTTACTCGGCGGAAAGATTAGTATGATTAATCGCCCAAAGCATAAGGATTTTGCGAAGTACAGGCTCGACCCAATCGAGACGAGGGTATTATTTGCAAAAAAGGGATGGAAAAGGATAGTAGGATTTCAAACTCGGAATCCCGTGCACCGTGCGCATGAATATATACAGAAATGTGCCCTGGAAATCGTGGATGCCATTCTTTTGCATCCGCTTGTCGGTGAGACTAAGAGCGATGACATCCCTGCCGATGTGAGGATGCGAAGCTACGAGGTGTTGCTTGAAAAATATTATCCAAAGGATAGAGTAGCCTTAGCTGTCTTTCCTGCCGCTATGCGTTACGCAGGACCAAAGGAGGCTATCTTCCATGCCCTTGTAAGGAAGAATTACGGATGTACACATTTCATAGTGGGCAGGGACCACGCCGGGGTGGGAAACTATTACGGCAGCTTTGATGCCCATTATATATTTGATGAGTTTGACCATGGGGAAATAGGCATAACCCCGCTATTCTTCGACTATACATTTTACTGCAAGGCGTGTAACGGGATGGCGTCGTACAAGACTTGTCCCCACGATTCCGCCCATCATGTGTCATTGAGTGGAACTCAGGTGCGCAACATGCTCCAGCAAGGTCAAGCACCACCACCAGTATTTACCAGACCTGAGGTTGCACAGGTTTTATGTGAACATTACAGCCATGCTACGCCTTTGGCACAAGACACCGTTCCCACAAAAGTCGCCAGATAACTAACAGGGAATAGGAAATAGGGAATATAGGCTATTTCCTATTATCTATTCCCTGCTCTTTTAATTCGTACAAATCCTTTCTTACCATTATGTCCTCCTTTAAAAGAGCACATTATAGTTACTTCACAATAGGACATTTTCATCTTGCAGAAATAGGACATTATTATATTGCTACCACATGCAGACAAATTTTTATTGACAACGTAAAAAGTTTATGTTAGATTTAGCTCCTAATAAATACGGGTTAAGATTAAGTAATTTTCCCTTACTTTTTGGAAAAAGTAAGCGGGGGAATGGTAGGGGGGTAAGCATTTATAGAGGCTAAAGGCTATTTTATCCCAGAGTCTTTGGGGTAAAGCTAATAATTACGTGTAATTGGACAAAGGAATATATATATATCAGACCCTGAGGGGCGAATTTTGTAAAGTTTTAGAAACTACACAATTCTACCCCATGTATCTATGGGGGATTATTTGTCTGATTTACTACCTCAAAAAGACGAGTGCAACTGTATAATTACGAGCCAAGTCTAAACCCACCTCGATTACCTTACTTCACTTCAGATAAAGAATGCAAAAAAGTCCCAGATTCAATGCTTCGACAAGTTCAGCAATCGAAAAGTCGAGCCATGAGTTTTGGATTTAATCAATGAAACAGTTAGTAACAAAAAAGTCACACGATGCCTTTGCTGAGGCTTGCAAATATATCCCCGGTGGCGTAAATAGCCCTGTCAGAGCTTTTGGTCCTGTAGGTGGTAAACCGCTTTTTATCGCATCTGGTTCGGGATGCAAGATTACAGATATAGACGGCAACAGTTATATAGACTATGTGTGTTCCTGGGGGCCGCTTATCCTTGGTCATGCACACGCGGCAGTTATTGAAAAGGTCAATGCCACACTGCAGAAAGGTACAAGCTTCGGCGCCCCAACTATATTAGAAACACAACTGGCAAAACTTATTAAAGAGGCAATACCTTCTGTTGAAAAGGTACGAATGGTTAACTCTGGCACAGAGGCAACGATGAGCGCAATTCGCCTTGCCAGGGGATATACAAAAAGAAATCTTGTAATAAAATTTGATGGATGCTATCATGGGCACGTTGACGGTCTCTTAATTCAGGCTGGTTCAGGAGCAACCACGCTTGGGATACCCACAAGCCCTGGTATCCCGCAAGATTATGCACGAAATACTCTGACATTGCCCTTTAATGACATTGATGCTGTTAAGGATGTTTGCAACCGCAGGGGAAGTGAAACGGCATGTATTATCGTGGAGCCTGTCGCAGGTAATATGGGCGTTGTGCCACCAAAGCCAGGTTACCTCCAGGGACTGAGGGAAATTACCAGGAAACACGGTATCGTGCTTATATTCGACGAGGTGATGACAGGGTTTCGTGTAGCATACGGCGGGGCGCAGACACTTTACAGTGTGGCACCCGACCTGACAACACTCGGGAAGATTATAGGTGGTGGCTTTCCTGTTGGAGCGTTTGGCGGAAGGGCAGAGATAATGGACTGTTTAGCGCCCAGCGGCTCTGTATATCAGGCAGGAACACTCTCAGGCAATCCAGTAGCGATGGCTGCTGGTATTGCTACCTTAGAAAAGCTCAAGGGAAAAGACACCTACAAAACATTGGAAAATTTATCGAAAAAGCTTGGCGAAGGTCTCGAAACCTCTGCCAGAAATGCCGGCGTGCCAACTTGTCATACGAGGGTTGGCTCAATGCTTTGCACGTTTTTTACCGATAAGCCAGTAACTGATTATGCAACTGCAAAAAAAAGTGATACACAAAGATATGCCGCCTATTTTAGAGGTATGCTGGAAAGAGGGATTTATTTAGCCCCCTCACAGTTTGAAGCAGTGTTTGTATCTATAGCACATGGTGAAAAAGAGATAGAAGCCACCATTAAGGCAAGTACCGAGGTAATGAAAGGAATCAAATAATGATAGAACATCCCAAAGAGGCAATAAAGGAAGTCGAAGATAAGTCGCTACTCCCGCTAATTGGCGAGAAAGAAAAGGAACTCGAGGCTATGCTTGAAAGAACCAAGGCGGAGTGCGAGGAAAGGATACGTGTTGCACGCACAGAGGCAGAGACATACATAAAAAAAGCCAAAGAGGAACTCCCGCGGCTCGCACAAGAAAAATTCGAAGCAGGCGTCAAACAAATAGAGCAGGAAGCGCAAAATATTGTACAAGCATTCCAGAAGGAAGTACAAACCCTGCAAAAAAATGCTGAGAAACATCTCGATGATGCAAAAAAGGTTGCCATTAAGTTAATCTTGCCGGAGATTGAAAAATGTTAACCCCGATGAGCAAGATTGAAATTATCGGTTCAAGAAAGCACTTTCAAGACGCCTTAGACAAACTCCAGTCATGGGGCAAGCTCCATCTACAAAAGTTGCCAATAGAAGAATCCACCTCAGGCGGACCAGAAAAAGCATTCCTGAAGCCGATAATATTTGACGAAAACCAGGCAAGGGATAAAGAACTTCGAGAAGAACTAAAGAAGACGCTCGAGGAGATAATTAATCACATTCCCAAGAAGACACTTTCGGCAATAAAAGATAAGGAAAGCACAAAGTGGATAAGGGACGAGGTTGCCACTATGCCTCCAAAGGACGGTCTTTTCTTCGCCACATCTATACAGGAAAAGGTGCGCCCCCTCGTCAAGTTACAATCAAGCTTGCTTGAGGAACAGAGCGTTGTTTCAGAATATGAGCGGGTGATAAAGTCGCTCTTACCGCTTATCTCTAAACATGAAAAGAAAGCTGCCTGGGGTTTTTTAGGAATAATAATTGATAAGAGACAAAAGGACATCCTGAAGCCTCTTGAGGAGCAGCTTGAAGAAATCACAAGGAGCAATTATGCCCTGTTCCCTGCCGAAATGGGCGGGAACCGAATAGCGGCAATGATTGGGTATGAGAAGCGCTACGCCGATGGCGTTAAAGACTTGCTTCTTGGCGAGGGCATTAGCGAATTAAGGGTACCAGCCGAATTTAAAGATAAGCCATTTGAAGAAGCCATTGTACTATTGCGCCAGAGACTTCAGGATTTGCCAAAGGAACTGGAAAAGGCACAAAAGGCAATTTCGGATTTCTTTCTTGAAAATGGCCCAAAAATATTAGCCCTCAGGAATGCAAACCATGACCAGCTTTTACAATACGAAGCGACAATAAACTTTGCCCACTCAAGATATATATTCGTAATAAAGGCATGGGTGCCAACAGAAGGAATTGAAGAGTTAAAGTCATTACTTACAAGCAAATTTCACGGCGAAGTCTTACTTAACGAATTAACTATCCAGCACGGTCAGGAAGACCAGGTTCCAGTAACTTTTAAGAATCGCTTACCAGTTCGTGCCTTTGAAAACCTTATAAAATTTTTCTCCATTCCAATGTATGGGACAATTGACCCATCAGCGCTTGTCTGCTTCTTCTTCCCGCTATTTTTTGGCATAATTTTAGGGGACGTAGGCTATGGCGGGGTGCTTGGCTTAGTAGGAATAATTGTTTATTTTAAGGGGAGGAAGAAGCAAATATTGGAGGATATTGCCATACTTACCATCATCATGGCAATATCATCCATCTTTTTTGGCTTCATTTATGGAGAATTTTTTGGCGAGCAGGAATGGTTTAAGCCCGCAATCCCACAATTAGCAAGGGCACACGTCGCAAATACACAGGTTGTCATGAATTACCTCCTGCTAACCGTAAACATCGGGCTCGTTCATATCGTACTTGCCTTATTCCTTGGAATATTGGTATCATTCAAGAGAAGGCACACCAAACACGCCATTGAAGGTATTGCAAGGCTCGGTGTATTAATAGGCATCTTCTTTGCCAGCCTTGGGGGAAACTTCCTTGTAATTCCAGACCTTATGAATCTTCTACCACGAGTATTCTTACCTATAGGGTTGGGAATGGCAATAGTCTCGCTACCGGTACTGGTTTATACAGGAGGGTTTGTGGCTTCTTTAGAGCTTATATCACTTGTTGGTAACGTACTTTCCTACGCACGTCTTATGGCGCTTGGGATGGCATCGGTAGCCTTTACTATGGTAGCCATAGTATTTAAGGATATGTTCAGCAATGTCGTCCTTGGAATGACCATTTTTGCTGGCGTACATTTGTTCAACCTTCTTTTACATGTATTTACCCCAACAATACAATCCTTAAGGTTACTTTACGTAGAATTCTTTACAAAGTTTTTTGTTCCGGGTGGAAGACCTTATGAACCATTTAGAAAGATAGGAGGTGAATAAGATTGAAGAAAGGAGCCATTTTTGCGACATTAAGTTTATTTTTAGCCTTATCATTTATATCAGTTTACGCCTGTTATGGAGCAGCACCTGAAGAAGAGGCTGCCCAGGGAGAGGAGAAGGCTGCAAAGCCAGAGAAAAGTGGCCTGGCATTAGGGTTAGCAGCCCTCGGTGCAGGCATAGCAATTGGGCTTGCAGCGGTTGGCACCGGCGTTGCTCAGGGAAAAATTGGCGCTGCGGGTGTTGGTTCTGTAACAGAAAGGCCAGAGATATTACCAACAGTATTAATCTTTCTCGTTATACCTGAAACCATGGTCATATTGGGTTTCGTTATAGCAATACTTCTTTTGACACGATAAACCATAGGAATGTAGGGGCACGATTTATCGTGCCCGATAAGGGTTTGATAAATCAAACCCCTACATGTTATGGTGTGGAGTTTCTTCGATGAACAAAAGTCACGAAAGTTTACTTCAGACGATGGAAAAGGATGCAATGGCTGAAAAGGAAAAGCTCATCAGTTCTGCGGAAGAGCAAATTACAAAGATTAAAACAGATGCTGAAATCCAGGCTAAAAACCTTAAAGAAGAGCGTTTGAGGCAAACAGAGAAGCAACTGCAACTCGAGCGTGCACGAAGGCTTGGCAAAACGGAGCTTGAGTTAAAAAACTCCCTTTTGAAAACGAAACACAACCTCATCCAGCGAATCCTTGATGCAGTTGAGGCTGAAATAAAGGGACTCAGGAAAAAGAACGTTTATGACCACATCTTCCAGGATATGGTTGCACAGTCAGTTAGAGAGTTTGATAGCATGATTGTTGTTAAGGTAAACCCGGGGGATAAGGAACGCTGCGAACGCAAGCTGAGCGAACTCCAGAAGCCTTTCCGCATTGAAACTGTCAATGGTATTAGCGGTGGACTTGATATGAGCAGTGAAGACGGGCGATTTACCGTTCGTAATAACTTTGAATCAAGGATAACTAAAGCCAAAGAGACGGTAAAAGAAGCTATTGCAAAGACGTTGTTTAAGTAATATTATTCTTTGGTGGACAATGGTCTTTATGTCCATTGATGTTTGGGTGGCACGGACAAACCACGGCATGTCGCCATGGCATGCTTGTTTGTCCATGCTATAAGGAATCAACGATGGTAAACATCGTTGTCTACCAGTAAAGGAATAACTATGGACGACTACGGATACTTAAATGCAAGAGTCAGGTCAATGAACAGGGATTTGTTCAAAAGTAAATTCTTTCAGGAATTACTTAATCAGCCTGAGTTAGGTAACCTGGTTGAAACCTTGCAGGGTACCACACTTTATGGAGAAGATATATCTGTCGCACTGGCAGAAAGCTCCGGTCTTAATGCAATAGAGAAGGCGCTTCGGCACAACCTCAGCAGAACGTTCAGTAAAATACTTCGCATGACCAGTGGCGAACCGAGAAGCCTGACGTGTATCCTTCTTAACAGATGGGACATCTTCAATATTAAGACTATTTTAAGAGGAAAGAAGGTAGGCCGTTCTAAAGAAGAAATAGTAGCCGCTTTCGTACCAGTTGGTGAGCTTGATGAACCAAAGCTGGCAGAACTGGCAAACCAGCCAGATATTAAGACGGTTGTAGATATGCTTGTAACATGGGGATTTCATTTTGCCACCCTTATTGCAAAAGCGCTCCCTGAATTTATGGAAAAGGGTGACATCCTAGGATTGGAAAGGGCTATTGATAATTTATACTTTGAATGGGCACTTAAAGAAACTAAGGGTGAAGGTGAGAATAAGCATATAATGAAAAGTCTTATCGTAGAACACATTGACTTTGCAAATATAATCAACACACTAAAGCTCTTAAGCGAAAAGGTATCTGTTGGAACAGAGGTTAAACCTCTGCTTCAATCCACCCCAGGTGGACCACGTGAGGCGATGTTTATTTCAGGGGGTAGCTTAGAATACAGCTTCCTTCTTGCGCTTTCTAAATGTGCAACATTGGAGGAGGCACTTGGTACCCTTGGAAACTCAAAGTTTTCTTCAATAATGGAAAAGGCTATTTCAGCTTACACCAAAACACGCAAACTTTCTACTATTGAACGCTTTCTCGAGGCATTTACATCGGAAAAATGGAGTCATCTGTACAAAAAGGACCCACTCTCTATATCAATAATACTTGGCTTTCTTGGACGCAAGCTTAACGAATTTATGAACCTGAGGATTATTGCAAGAGGCAAGGCACATGCCGTGCCTGTAAATATTATAAAAGGAGACCTGGTCTTTGTATAAAATTCTTGCCATTGCAAATAGTGACATTGTCAAGGGGCTTAAATTTGCTGGTATTAGCGTATTGGGAGTAGACACACCTGAACTGGCAAAGAAATCCCTTTTAGACGCCATTAAGAGCAAGGAATATGGGATTGTTGTAATAGACGAAGCCTTCGAACGAACCTTTGACGACTATACAAAACGGCTTATAGAAGAGAGTAGCACACCGCTGTTCGTCCCTCTGCCACTGCAATTAATCTGGCAGGAGCTCGAGATGCCTGCTGATAATACTTACGTTGTTGAAATGATTAGGCGTGCAATTGGTTATCAGATAAAAATAAGATAATTTATTATTGAGGAAAGAAAATGAGCAAAATTGTAAAAATTTCGGGACCCGCCGTCATCGCTGACGGCATGTCGGGAACAAGGATGTATGATATTGTTCGTGTAGGCAAACTTGGACTAATAGGAGAAATTATAAGGCTCGATGGAGACACTGCATTCATCCAGGTGTATGAAGATACATCAGGATTATTTATCGGCGAACCAGTGGAAACCACGAATGAGCCTCTCGTAGTCGAACTCGGTCCTGGTTTATTAGGAGGCATATTCGATGGCATACAAAGACCCCTCGCCGAGGTTGAAAAGAAATCAGGATATTTTATATCGAGAGGCTTAATTATTGATAGACTCTCGCGGGAAAAGAGATGGAAGTTCGAGCCAAAGGTTAAAGTTGGTGATAAAGTTCAGGAAGGCGATGTACTTGGTGAGGTTCAGGAGACAAAGAGCTTGGTACACAGGATACTTGTCCCGCCAAATGTCTCAGGTACTGTAGCAGAGGTAAAAAAAGGTGAGTTCACGGTAAGCGATACGGTTGTTCTCCTTAAAGAAGGTAAAGAACTTACAATGATGCACAAATGGCCCGTTAAGCAACCAAGACCTTACAAGAAAAAGCTCAGCCCGGACGAACCTTTCATCACTGGCCAGCGTGTATTTGACCTGCTATTCCCCATAGCCCTCGGAGGCACTGCCATTGTCCCCGGCGGATTCGGCACAGGCAAAACGGTTGTAGAGCAGACACTTGCAAAGTATTCAAACGCAGACGTGATTGTCTATGTAGGCTGTGGCGAAAGGGGCAATGAGATGACCGATGTCTTAACAGAATTCCCGGAACTTATAGACCCCAAAACCGGCGGTCCCCTTATGCACAGGACGGTTCTTGTTGTAAATACATCTAACATGCCAGTGGCGGCACGTGAGGCGTCTGTTTACACTGGAATTACCTTAGCCGAGTACTTCCGTGACATGGGCTATAGCGTCGCCCTTATGGCTGATTCTACATCCAGATGGGCAGAAGCGCTGCGCGAGATTTCCTCAAGACTTGAGGAAATGCCTGGCGAAGAAGGCTACCCTACATACTTAGGAACACGATTAGCAAATTTCTACGAAAGGTCGGGCAGGGTAGAATGTGTATGCAGTGGTACAAGAACGGGCTCGGTAACCGTTGTTGGCGCAGTTTCTCCTGCTGGTGGTGATTTCTCTGAACCAGTAACACAAAGCTCCCAGCGCGTTGCCGGCGCCCTTTGGGCGCTCGATGCAAGCCTTGCTTACAGGCGCCACTACCCCGCTATAAACTGGGGAAGGAGCTACACCCTCTATTACGAACAGTTAAAAAACTGGTTTACTAAGCACGTAACGGATGATTGGGATAACGTCCGAGAGGAGATGATACATCTACAACAGAAGGATGCAGAACTCCAGGAGGTCGTTCAACTGGTAGGTCCCGATGCGCTTCAGGACTCTGAAAGACTCATTCTTGAGGTTGCAAGAATGATACGCGAGGGTTTCTTACAACAGAACGCTTTTTCCCCTGTAGACGGCTCTTGCTCGATGAAAAAACAATATGGAATGTTAAAAGCATTCTTAGCCTTTTACGTGAAGTGCAAAGAGAAGATAGATAAGGGTGTTCAAATTGACACTCTTCTTGACCTTCCGGTGAGGGAAGATGTATCGAGGCTTAAAGAGGTGCCTGAAGACAAATTCTCCTCTCATATAACAAATTTGAATAAGACATTAGAGGACGTATTTGCAAACCTCGAAGCAGCGAAAGTAACGGCTTAAAGGTTTTTTGAAATATGTCAATATTAGTTACAGGTGGCGCCGGTTTTATAGGCAGTCACTTTGCAAGAATGCTGGTCAACCAGTCCGCCTCAGGCGGACAGACAGTTGTCCTTGACAAGCTGACATACGCTGGAAACATGGAGAATCTAAGAGAAATTACAGATGATTTACACAAGAGCGGGTACTTCAAATTTTATAAAGGAGACATTTGCAATAGAGAATTAGTTGAACATGTTGTAAAGGAGGATGCGGTTGATACGATTGTAAACTTTGCTGCTGATTCCCACGTTGACAGGAGCATTATGGATGCAGGCGCCTTTATTGATACTGACATGAAGGGCGTATATGTGCTTCTTGAGGTGGCAAGAAATCAGGGGGCTAAAAAGTTCATTCAAATATCCACTGATGAGGTTTACGGGGCTATACCTGAAGGCTCATTCAAGGAAACCGACCCCATTAATCCTCGAAATCCTTATGCTGCAAGCAAGGCAGGTGGCGACCGATTGGCTTATTCATACTGGGTCACCTATGGAGTGCCTGTCATAATCACAAGGGCATGCAATAACTACGGAACAAATCAATACCCGGAGAAGCTTGTGCCTCTTTTTATCACGAATGCTATCGAGAATAAAAAACTGCCTCTTTATGGCGATGGGATGCAGGTGCGGGACTGGCTCCATGTAAAAGACCACTGCGAGGCTATAGATTTCCTGATTAGACATGGCAAAAATGGCGAGGTCTATAATATCAGCGCCAATAATGAGCACACAAATATCGAAACTACGCACCTCATCCTTGACGAACTTAAGAAGCCGCATTCCTTAATCGAACACGTCCTTGATAGGGAAGGACACGATAGGAGATATTCGCTCGATTCTACAAAGATAAGACAGCTCGGCTGGCAACCAAAGATTAAATACGAAGAGGGCATAAGAAGCACAGTAAGGTGGTATCTAAAAAATGAAGATTGGTGGAGAAAGATAAAATCGGGAGAGTTTCTCGAATACTATAAACGTCAATATGAACACAGGATGGTAAGTAAAAGCGCCAAATAACAAGTACCAAATAACAAACAAATCCCAATGACCAAAATTCAAAACCCTAAATAACCAAATAGTTTTGGTCATTTTAGACATTGTAATTTGGAATTTATTTGGGATTTGGAATTTGGTATTTTGAAAGGAGTAATTTTTATGGATTTACTAACAAGAGAGTACAAAAATGTTAATTATGTTTCAGGACCATTGATATTCGTTGATAAGGGTTACAGGTTCAGCTACAACTCAATCCTTGAAATCATTATGCCTAATGGGGAGATTCGCTCAGGACAGGTGCTTGAAACCTCAACGGAGCACGCAATCGTACAGGTCCTTGAGCAAACGGCTGGATTAGACGTTGCCGAAACCGCCGTAAGGCTCAAGGAAGAGATTGCAAGAATTGGCGTAAGCCGTGATATGGTGGGGCGCATATTTAACGGTATAGGAAAACCACTCGATGGTTTACCAGATGTCATTCCGGAAAAGTTCCTTGAGATTACAGGCGTTCCCATTAATCCCGTCTCCCGTGCAAAGCCAAATGATTTTATCCAGACAGGCGTCTCACCCATAGACGGCAATAATACGCTGGTAAGGGGCCAGAAGCTGCCCATTTTCTCAGGTTCAGGTCTTCCTGCAAATGAACTTGCCGCCCAGATACTAAGCCAATCCATCGTCCGTGGTGAAGAAACACAATTTGTTACAGTATTTGCCGCAATGGGGATAACATCCCGTGAGGCAGCATTCTTTATAAAGAGTTTTGAAGATACGGGCTCGATTGGGAAAGCCGTCTGTTTCATGAACCTTGCCGATGACCCAACAATTGAAAGGATACTAACACCACGGTGCGCCTTAACAGTTGCAGAATATCTGGCATTCGAACATGATTATCACGTCCTTGTCATTTTAACGGATATGACAAACTACTGCGAGGCACTTCGCGAGATTAGCACTGCAAGGGAAGAAATTCCAGGGCGGCGTGGTTATCCAGGCTACATGTACACAGACCTTGCCTCAATATACGAAAGGGCTGGCAGAATCAAGGGGAAAAAAGGCTCCGTTACCCAGATTCCAATACTTACCATGCCTGACGATGATATTACCCATCCAATCGCCGACTTAACCGGCTATATCACAGAAGGACAAATTGTGCTCAGCCGCCATTTGCACAGGCTTGGTGTGTATCCGCCGATAGACGTATTACTCTGCCTTTCGAGGTTAATGAACAACGGTATCGGCAAGGGAAAAACCCGTGAGGACCATCGCCAGGTGACGGACCAGCTATACGCCTGTTATGCCCAGGGCAGAGACCTCAGACGTTTGATTGCCATAGTTGGTGAAGAAGCCCTTAGCGAGCTCGACAAAAAATATCTACGTTTTGCCGATGCGTTTGAGAAGAGCTTCATCGGCCAGGGCTTCACTAACAGAACCATAGAGGAAACCCTCACGCTTGCATGGAGACTTCTCTCAATATTCCCTGAAAGCGAACTGCGCCGTATTAACAAGCAGGTCATCACAAAATACTTCTCTGAAATTATGCAGGACGGCGTACATTCGCCATATTATAGGCTGGAATTTGATTAAAGCTCTTATACAGGGTGGCATGGACAAACTTGTTTGTCCGTGTCACATCGTCTTTTAAAAAGGTGCGAGGGTTATAATGGAACAAGTAAGTCCAACAAGGATGAATCTACTACAGCGCAAGGCGCAGATAAAGCTTGCACTGCAGGGTGTCGAATTACTCAAGAATAAAAGGGATGCCTTACTCAAGGAGTTCATGGGAGAGGTACAACCGCTTTTGTCCGTCCGAAACGAGGCGCAAAAGGAATTGCGCAAGGCTGTAGACGCCCTGATAATGTCCCTTGCCATTGACGGCTCTGAGAAGGTCGAATCTGCTGCGTTTGCCTATGCAGAGGATTTAACCATAAAAATGGAAGAAAGAAATATATGGGGAATAAAAATCCCTCATGTTAAGACCGAGGGCGCTATGCGCTCTCCATTTGAAAGGGGATACGCTACAGACACAAGCGCACGGATTGATGAGACCGCTTCAGCGTTTAAAATGGTTATAGACCTCATAATTAAGATGGCGCCGATAGAGATAAAACTCAAACGTCTCGGGCAAGAAATAAGAAAAACTTCCCGAAGGGTCAATGCCCTCGAACAAATCCTCATCCCCAATTTAACAAGAGAAATGCGGTTTATTCGCGACACCTTAGAGGAAAGAGCACGAGAGGACGTCTTCCGCCTCAAACGCCTCAAGGGACATGAAAAAACGTAGGGGCGTATTGCAATA
>JACQHT010000055.1 GCA_016198835.1 Planctomycetota bacterium
AGGTAAGGGTGAGGGGGTCAAGGATGTAAAGACCATCCGAATCGGCTCCGTGCGTCTTGATTCCACATATGAAGACTATCATGTTTAAAAATGTGCTTATAACCGGTAGCCCCGGAGTGGGCAAAACAACTGTAATTAAAACCGTTATACCACTATTAAATGTAAAGGCGGGCGGCTTCTTTACAGAGGAGATAAGGGTAAAAGGTAATAGAGAAGGATTTGCAGTAGAAACACTGGACGGGCAAAAGGGCGTGCTTTCGCATATTAACTTTAAAAGCCCCTATAATGTGGGTAAATACGGCGTAGATGTTCAATCCTTCGAGCAGATTGCTATCCCTGCAATAGAATCGGCAATTAAAGATAAAGAACTGATTGTCATAGATGAGATAGGAAAGATGGAACTCTTTTCTGAAGGATTCAAAGAAGCCGTAATTAAAGCCCTTGACTCAAAGAAGCCTGTACTCGGCGTCATTAAAAGGGGCAGTGATGGATTTATTAATGCCATTAAAGCCCGAAACGATGTTAAGATATTTACAATTACTTACGAAAATAGAAACACCATTCCTGCAGAAATTGCACATCTTTTTGAGACCCTGCCATTCTGAGCGATAGCGAAGAATCTCCTCGGGATTGCTTCTCCACCTCAGGCGAATCGCAACCACCCATTTGTCATTGCGAGCGTAGCGAAGCAATCTCATGCGCGGCCCATTCACGCCCTTGCGCATTATTGAACCGTTTGAGAAAGTGGACGGTCTGAATATCTTCACCGTCTCCTCTTTTCACACACAAAATCCACACCATTAACACCCGAACCGTAACGAACAATTACGAGTTTAGTGCCGCCACCTCTGCACCTTTTTTTTACTTCTACTTTATATATGGCTATTTTATCCTCAAAATCAGTAAAACGATAACATCCATTGCTGTCTGTTAAAACTTTCTTTCTTAGCCTTGGTTTTGGGTTTATCCTCGTTAATATTACTGTCTTTCCAACAAGAGGCTGGCCTGCGTAATTTGTCACACTGCCAGATACACAGCCTGTAGGGTTATCGGTAAAACAATGACATACAGTTGATACAAAGCCATGAAATCCAATGGTATCAGAGTACTCCCCCACGATCTGGCTGTTATTGTTTGTTCCATAGACATACGTATCGTTGGCACTGGGGACATCAATCGTGCTGAAGCTACCCCCGATAAACAAAAAGCCATGGTCCCCATGACCATCGGCGTAAAATCCCACAATCTGGCTGGTATTGTTGATCCCGAAGGCATAGGTAACATCAGCACCGGGGAAAGCTATTGTACTGAAGCTTCCGCCATCAAGCAAAAAGCCACTTACCTTACCACTGTTCTCCAAATATGCACCCACAATCTGACCGACATCGTTGATACCAAAAGCCGCTGTTGCGACAGCGCCGGGGAAATCAATCACGCTAAAGCTGCCACCATCGAGTAAAAAGCCGTGTTGACTACTGCCATCAGAGTACGATCCCACAATTTTGCCTATATCGTTGATACCGTCAGCCTCGGTCCAAACGGCGCCAGGGACATCTATCGTACTGAAGCTTCCGCCATCAAGCAAAAAGCCACTTACCTTACCACTATTCTCCAAATATACACCCACAATCTGACCGACATCGTTGATACCAAAAGCCGCTGTTGCGACAGCGCCAGGGAAATCAATCACGCCAAAGTTGCCACCATCGAGTGAAAAGCCGTGTTGACTATTGCCATCAGAGTACGATCCCACAATTTTGCCTGCATCGTTGATACCGTCAGCATCGGTCCAAACAGCACCAGGGACATCTATTGCAGTATAGGAAATTGCCAAGGTTAAACGGCATAAACTAAACATAAGACCAAGTATTATAAGGCAAATTAACGGGTATCTTCGCATTTTGATTCGTCCTTTATTCTTAAAGATTCTTAGTATTTTCTAATGCTTAAAAACCTTACTTTATATCCAACTTTGGAATGTATTAACCTTGTTAATGCAACATCTCTCCCAACTTTACTAAGTACTTAACGCTGTTAAGAGGGTCTGACGGGCTTTGATGATGTAGTGGAGTCCTGAGACTACGGTTAAGCTAATTGTTGCCCAAAGTAGGATAGTGACCACTGTCCATGCCCATGGATTCGTTTGAAAGTGGCCAAAAAATAACAGAAGAGCGCCGATAGTTACGGTTTGCAGGAACATCTTGGACTTCCCCCACATGTTGCTTGGTGTAGGAATGTTTTTCATTTCGGAGTAACTGCGCAGGCTGTTAATTAAGAATTCTCTGGCAACAATAACAACCACCATCCATGGCGCAAGTACGGTTTGTGCATGAAGGATGAGTGTAATAAACCCTCCACAAATTATTATTTTATCTACAAAAGGGTCTGCTATCCTACCGAACTCGGTTAACAACCCCCGTTTTCTTGCAAGATACCCGTCAAACCAGTCGGTAAGCCCTGCAAACAAGAACGCCACTAATGCTATATCAAAAAATCTGTAAGAAAGAAATACAAAAAATATAATGGCAAGTATTAACCGTGACATCGTTAATTTGTTTGGCAAATTTATATGTGGCATTACTCCGCACTCCGCATTCCGAACTCCGCGTTCTGCACTCCACAGAGGTCGTAATCCTTTGTATCAGTTATTAAAACTTGACAGAAATTTCCAACCGTCGCCCTACGCCCTGCCTTGTAGATGAGCGGGATGGGAACCGTACCTTGTACTAATACGTTACTATCAACATCTGGTGCATCTCCGTAAGACCTTCCAAGCCAGCCTCTAAAACCATTCCGGGCGCCCTCAATGCGGGCGCGTTCTTCAATTAGCACTTCGAGTGTCTTGCCAATCATTTGTTTATTCTTTTTGAAGGCAATTTTCTGCTGAACGCTCATTACTTGTTCTAAACATCTTTCTTGAGTCTTTTTAGAAGCTTGCTTCTTCATATTAGCTGCCTTTGTGCCTTCTTCTTTTGAATAGGTAAAAGCGCCGAGCCGCTCAAAGGCGGTATCTTCTATAAACCGAAGTAACTCGTCAAATTGTTTTTCTGTTTCGCCGGGAAACCCAACAATTACAGATGTCCTTATAAAGAGTCCGGGAACCTTGCTGCGCAATTCTTCAATGAGGCGTTCAATCTGTATACGGGTAACCTTTCTGCCCATCCTCTTGAGTATCTCGTTATTAATATGTTGAATGGGGAGGTCAATATACTTGCATACCTTCTCATTTCTGGCGATTTCTTCTATAAGCTCTGAATAGAAATGCGCAGGATGGGTATAAAGCAGTCTAATCCAGTGAACAGAATCTATTCTGGAGAGTTTACGTAATAATGTATGAAGCCTTTGCTCTTTGTAGAGGTCAATGCCGTAAGCAGTTGTATCTTCAGCAACAATGTTCAATTCCTTTGCGCCGTCTATTGCAAGTTGTTCCGCTTCTTCTATTATTTGTTTTAGAGGTCTGCTGCGGAAGGGACCTCGAATTGCAGGGATAGCGCAGTACGTACAGGGATTATTGCATCCCTCTGATATTCTGAGATAGGCGTAATGCTTTGGTGTGAGACGCAGCCTTGTTTTCCAGTCATCACCACATCTTGTTTCCACACTCCTACCCTTCCCATTCGATGGTGATGGTAGGGTTGGATTGATTAAGTCAGCGATAGTATCGAACTCGCCAAGACCGATTACGTTATCAATTTCTGGGATTTCTGTTCGTAGAGATTCCTTATAACGCTGAGCAAGGCAGCCCGTTACTATCAGCCGGCTGTATCTGCCAGAGGCGGATGATGCTGTTTTTAGCTTGGATGCCTCAAGTATAGTATCTATAGACTCTTCTTTTGCGGATTCTATAAAACCACACGTATTAACAATGAGGACGTCGGCGTCTTCTGGGTTCTGGCAAATCACGCATCCATTTTCAGCAACACGGCCCAGTATTTTCTCTGAATCCACGAGATTCTTTGGACATCCAAGACTAATTAAAGCAACCTTTGGTAATTTCATAATTGTAAAACCTGTTTCGAGTAGATAGTTGTGCGGTTACCATATATTCCTGTCTACTGTCTATTGTCTGCTATATTTTGCGCAGCTCTTTCATCCCACTCCTCTAATGTCATGAGCACCTCTCGTGCCTGGCCATCCTTAAAATCGCCTACAAGTCCATCCTCTGCCATTATATCAATCAGTCTCGCTGCGCGTGCATAGCCAATTTCGAGCTTCCTTTGCAGCAGTGAAACAGACCCTCGTTTTGTAGACAGGACAATCCTTACGGCGTCATTATATAGGTCATCTCTTTCTTCACCACGAGTGGGCTGGGATAGCGTTTTTAATTGCTTTAGCTCTGTACTAAATTCTGGCATCTCACGTTCTCTGAGGAATTCCACTACACGCCTTACTTCAGCATCGCTGACATAGGTTCCTTGTACCCTGATAAGCTTGGATGTGCCCGGTGGCAAGAAAAGCATGTCGCCACTGCCAAGTAATTTTTCAGCGCCATTCTGGTCAAGGATGGTGCGGGAATCTACCTTTGAAGCTACTTGAAAGGAGATGCGAGCAGGAAGATTTGATTTGATTAACCCTGTGATAACATCTACAGATGGTCTCTGTGTTGCTAAAACAAGGTGGATGCCAACGGCGCGCGATTTTTGTGAAAGCCGTATTATTGCCGTTTCTACCCGCTTAGAGGCAACCATCATCAAATCGGCAAGTTCATCGGCTATAATTACAATGTGCGGAAGATGGAATGATTCAACGTCAAGTTCAGCATCCCCTTCGGGATTGAGTCTCTTTCTAATCTCACGCTGACCCAGTTTATTGTATGCAGTTAGATTTCTTACCCCTGCCCTTGCAAGAAGGCTGTAACGTTCGTCCATCTTATTTACAGCCCATTCAAGAACTGCTGCAGCCTCCTTCATATCAGTAACGACAGGGTTAATCAGGTGTGGTATATTTGAAAATGCAGAAAGTTCCACCATCTTCGGGTCAACTAACAACAGTTTTACATCATTCTTACTCTTTTTAAATAATATGCTTAATATTACCGAATTGAGACAGACAGACTTACCAGACCCGGTAGTGCCAGCTATCAAAAGGTGAGGCATAACCGATAGGTCTGAAATGACAGGATACCCTGCTATGTCTTTACCAAGCAGTAAGGGAATTGCTTGCTTGTTAAACTCGTTTTCGCCCGATTGGAAGAACTCAAACAATTCCCGTAAAACGACCTTTCTTCTATATGTGTTTGGAACTTCAATGCCTATGGATGACTTACCAGGTATTGGGGCGACAACCCGTACGCTCGGCGCTTTAAGCGCTATTGCAAGGTCGTCAGAAAGCCCTATTATCTTCCCAACCTTCGTTCCCGGGGCGAGTTCGAGTTCATACATGGTTACAGAAGGTCCTTTTTCAAACCCTACAAACTCGGCGGAAACTTCAAACTGCAAAAGGGTATTTTTGAGGACTTCTGCCTTTTCTAAGGTTATTGTATCACTTTCTGACTTATGTTTTGGTTCTGGCGGGTCAAGTAGTTCAATTGGCAATTGCATGTGGTCACTTGAGTCCTGAGTCATGGTTTCCGACTCCCAACTTTCAATTCTTGACGCTTGACTTCTGACTCTCGATTCTATAGTCTTTACTTTCGGCTCCTGACCCACTTCCACAGGATGGGAAAGCATATGGGGAGTTTTTGGCTTTAAATGCCTGTATTTTAGTTTATTAAATATCCATACAAACGGTGTAATGATGCCCATATTTAAAATAAGTGCTAAAGCACCACAAAACCCTAAAGATATGATAATGTATGTCCCAAGGACTCCAAAATAGCTGATTAGCTTGGGGGCAATTACCGCACCTACAATACCGCCTGTTTGGGAAAATTGCTCTGATAACTTAAAAGAATGCCCTACGACCGCAAATATGGGGGCTGTAGAGAAAACAAGCAATACTCCACCTATAATCTTAATCCAGAGTGTGCTTTTCTGCCCACGTGTAAAGAGATAAATTCCTAACAAGCTTATCAGGAATGGGAATATATATGAGGTCTTGTCAAAAGCAATAATGGCATAGCCGGAAAGTACCGAACCCACCCAGCCACAATAATTTTTAAGTGGAACGTTTTGAGGATAATCTCCAAACGGCGGGTCGTTTGAGTTGAAGGTCAAAAGGCTTGCAAACACAAAAAGCGCAAGAGCCATAAGGAATGTTGCAATTGGAAACCTTATAATGCTTTTCATCTTTGCCTTTCCCTGCTATACAAAGCTGGCAACTTTTACAGGATATTCAACAGCAAGTCTCTTACAATGAAGTCTGATACGTTCAATCTCGTGAAGTGTTTCTGCCGTAAAGTAACTTTCCCCACAGTGGGGACCACTTATCATAGGGATATTCTTTATCACTAACAAGTCTCAACCCTTACCATAGGTTTCGGCGACCCTGCGGATACGTGCACCTTTTTGTCCACAGATGTCACATGCCATTTTGACCTCCTATGAAAGCCAAAGCAAGTATTATTTTTGTGAAGTGCTTTGACTTTGTCAACGCAAATACACAGCTACATGGCCGATGCAGTCCATAGTTTTTTTAGAAACCTGTAGATGCAAATCCGCCAATGTTTCGAGTGGTCTTATCTAATTCTTGAACCTCTAATAGTTCGGCGCGAATGACTGGTAAAATAATTAATTGTGCAATCCTCATGGCACGCTTTATCTCAACAGGCTCCTTTCCGATATTAGTGAGAATTACACAAACCTCTCCCCTGTAATC
>JACQHT010000063.1 GCA_016198835.1 Planctomycetota bacterium
GCGGAGAGGCCTTGCCTTTTGGGTTGCCACAATACTGGCGTGCTTTTTCTTTGTATGTACAGTGGTGTTATTATTTTCCGTGACGGCGTTACTTACATTCAGCAGGGCTTTTTCACCTGCTGAGGTAGGCAAGGAGAAGAAGTTCATAGAGACTGTAATAGAAGGTGTCGGTGAGAAGAAGATACTTATAATTCCTATTGCTGGTATAATAAGTAATGGGGATGACGACGGACTTTTCTACGGTACGCACGATATTGTCGAAACGGTAAAGCGTGAACTCGAACAGGCAGGTAAAGACGATAAGCTCGTTGCCGTAATCCTCGAAATTGATAGTCCCGGAGGTGGTATAACTGCCAGCGATATGGTTTATAATTACATCCTGAAATTCAAAGAAAAGACAAAGAAGAAGGTAGTTGTATATATGAAGGATGTTGCTGCGTCGGGCGCTTATTACATCTCCATGGCGGCGGATAGGATTGTAGCCCACCAAACAACAATTACGGGTAGCATCGGGGTCATTATGCCGCTTATAAATATAGCAGACCTTATAGAAAAATATGGGGTCAAGGACAAATCAATAACCTCTGGCTCAATGAAAGATATCGGCTCACCTACAAGACCCATGTCTCAGGAAGAAGAGGTTGTTTTGAAGACTATTATAGATGAGATGTACATGAGGTTTGTTACAATTATATCTGAAAACAGGGGGATGCCTGTAGAAGAAATTAAAAAGCTTGCTGACGGCAGGGTCTATACGGGAAAACAGGCACTTGATAATGGCCTCGTTGACCAACTGGGATATATGGATGACGCCGTTAGCCTAACAAAGGAACTTGCAGGAATCACAGAGGCTCAGATAATCAAGTATCAGAGACCGTGGCGTCTTAGCGATTTACTCAGAGCGGCTGCAAGCTCAGCGCTTTATACCCGTAGAATTGAGATAAATGTCCCCTATGGACCGTCAAAAGATTTCCCTAAATTAATGTATTTATGGACGGGTTATGAATACCTTCTTGAAAAAAGGTAAGTATATGAATATAGAATCGGATAAGCCAAAGGAAGAATGTGGCATATTTGGCATCAGTAGCCGTGAGATTGACGTCGGCAAACAGATATATTTCGGTCTTTTTGCCCTGCAGCACAGAGGGCAGGAAAGCGCTGGAATTGCAGTTTCTGGACAGACTGGTATAGCGTGTTATAAGGACGTAGGGCTTGTTAACCAGGTATTCGTTTCTGAGGCACAGTTGAGCCACCTTAAAGGCAATATTGGTATTGGACACGTTAGGTATTCTACAACTGGTTCTTCTAAATCCAACAATGCGCAACCATTTGTTGCCTGCAAGTACAAGGGTGAGCAGTTGGAGATGGATTATTCTGAGACTGCAAAAAGTCCGTATTACAATCCCACCGCAGTATTGGCGCTTGCGCACAATGGAAACCTTGTCAATGCAGTTGAACTGCGGGATAAACTAATTGCCAGAGGGTATAAATTTCAATCATCAACGGACAGCGAGGTAATCGTCCATCTGATTGCCGAACACATGAGACATTTAAAGAAGGGTGATAAAAAAGGCGCTGCAATTGAAAAGGCTATCCTTGCATGCATGGACGAAATGAAGGGAGCCTATGCTTTGGTCATTATGACGCCTAATAAGTTAATCGGGGTAAGAGACCCCTATGGTATTCGCCCGCTTTCATTGGGTAAGATAGACGGAGGGTATGTGCTTGCCTCAGAAACGTGCGCACTTGATATTGTTGGCGCCGAGTTTATAAGAGATATAAAACCTGGAGAATGCTGCGTTATCCAACCCTCACACGAGCCTGTTTCTTTTGAAAAGAAAACAGAGGCGTGTCCAGCCCTTTGCATCTTTGAGTTAATATATTTTGCAAGGCCCGATAGCGAATTAGGTGGCTTACTGGTTGACGAAGTACGAGAGCAAATGGGCAGGGAGCTTGCAAAGGAGCATCCGCTCGATGTGGACATCGTTATCCCTGTACCGGATTCTGGCATACCTGCCGCCATGGGTTATGCAACGGAACTCGGCGTCAAATACAGCCGGGGCCTTATTAAAAACAGATATGTGCTGAGGACATTTATTCTGCCAGACCAGCATTTGAGAGAGGTAGGTATAAGATTGAAACTTAACCCTCAAAGGCGTCGCCTCGAGGGGAAACGCGTTGCCATTGTAGATGATTCGATAGTAAGGGGAACAACAAGCTCAAAGATTGTTAAGATGCTCAAGGATGCTGGTGCAAAAGAGGTTCATGTACTCGTATGCTGTCCACCAATACGATACCCATGTTATTACGGTATTGACACAACGGGCAGGGGTGATTTAATTGCAGCAAATAAAGATGAGGCAGAAATCTGCCGTTACATAGGCGCTGATAGCCTTCATTTCCTTTCTTTGGAGGGTTTGCTAAGGGCATCCCGGAGTAATGATTTGCAAGGCTACTGCACAGCCTGTTTTGATGGCAATTACCCCGTCCCCTTATCAGAGGGCTTAAAGGTCGGTAAATTAGACCTCGAGGAGGTTCTAAAATAACCGTATGGTTCGTGTTAGATTTGCCCCCTCGCCAACCGGACTTTTACATATCGGCAATGCACGAACTGCGCTTTTCAACTGGCTTTATGCAAAACGCTACAAGGGTAGTTTCATTTTAAGAGTCGAAGATACGGATGTTGCACGCTCCGAGAAACGTTACACAGAGCAAATTATCGAAGACTTGAGATGGTTGGGATTGGACTGGCAGGAGGGACCTGGTGTAGGTGGCGATTATGGTCCTTATATCCAGTCAGAGAGACTTCACCTTTATAGAGAATTTTCCCATAAGCTTTTGAACGATGCGAAGGCATATCATTGTTACTGTACACCCCAGGAACTTGAAGAACGCCGCCAGACGGCAAGGTCTGCTGGCAAGCCGCCACGATATGATAATCGGTGCCGTAATCTTTCAGATGAACAAAGAAATGCATTTGAGGGGGCAGGTAGACCGTCTTCCATTAGATTCGTCGTGTCTGAAGAAGTGGTAGCCTTTGAAGACTTAGTGCGTGGGAGATGCGCCTTCGATATGGGGCTGGTTGGCGACTTCGTTATTATGAAATCAGATGATACCCCCTCGTTTCACTTTGCTGTAGCTGTAGACGATGCCCTGATGAAGATAACTCATGTTATACGAGGCGAGGACCACCTGTCAAACACACCATGCCATATACTACTTTTCAGAGCGCTCGGTTACGACCCGCCTTTATTTGCCCATATCTCCCTTACGATGGGTCCAGACCGCACGTTACTCAGCAAGAGACATGGGGCGGCTTCCGTCTCCGAATATAGAAGGCTCGGGTACCTTCCAGAGGCATTGGTAAATTATATGGCGCTTCTCGGATGGTGTCCGGGGGATAAGCGTGAGAAATTTAATATTGAGGATGCTGTTAAAAAATTTGACGTTAAAGATATTAGCAAATCAGCGTCTATCTTTGACCAGCAAAAGCTTGATTGGCTGGGGAGTCAATATCTTCGTGAGGCAAATCTGGATAGATTAACTGATTTATCAATTCCACACTTTAAGCAGTCAGGACTCATTCAGGATGGTTTTGACCGTGCTAAAATTAAATCAATTGTAGAAGCTGTTAGACCGGGGCTTTCTCGCCTCTTGCAGATACCTGATGAAGCAAGATTCTTCTTTGAAGAACCGACTCTTGACAAGAAGGTTACGGAGCTATTATCATCTAATACTGCCGAACGTATTTTAACGGCAATGCTTAAGAAACTTCAGCAAATAAGTGGGCTTGATAAATCAAGCCCCTACGGCGATAAATTCAGGGAAATTGTAAAAGATATTGGGGTGGAAACATCACTTAAAGGGAAGGCGCTTCTCATGCCCATCAGGTTAGCGTTAACCGGGAAAGAAAGGGGTCCAGAACTCTTTGCAATAGCCCCGATTCTTGGACTTGAGGAATGCAAAAAAAGGATTGAAAACGCACTTTTAATATTGACCAAAAAGTAGAAAGTAGACAGTAGAGGGTAGACAGGGGAAAAATAATTTATTCTTTTTCCCTGTATGCTGTCTACTGACTACTGTCTACTGTTTTAAGAAATGACCTTAAGAATATATAACACATTAACAAGGCGAAAGGATGAGTTTGTCCCGCTTCACAACAAGAACGTTGGTATCTATGTTTGCGGTCCAACCGTTTATGACCATGCCCATCTGGGACATGCCAAGAGTTATGTGAGCTTTGACGTGGTGGTGCGATATTTGAGATACCTGGATTATAAGGTACGCTACGTACAAAACATAACAGATGTGGGCCATTTGACCGATAATGCGGACCAGGGCGAGGATAAAATCCTTAAACGTGCCCAAATGGAGCGGGTAGAGCCTATGGAGCTTGTCGAGAAATACGTGCGCAGCTATTTTGAAGATATGGATGCCATGGGTGTAATACGTCCCGACATATCTCCCCGTGCAACAGGGCATATCCCTGAACAAATAGAATTGGTTAAGACGCTCGTTGAAAAAGGATATGCATACGAAGTGGCTGGCTCAGTGTACTTTGATGTCCATAAATTTGAGGGCTATGGAAAGCTTTCTGGTCGTAAACTTGAAGAGCTTGAGGCAGGGGCAAGAATAGAGGTTAATCCAGAGAAACGTCATCCCGCGGACTTTGCCCTTTGGAAGCATGCACTACCTGGACACCTGATGCGATGGAAAAGCTTATGGGGTGAAGGGTTTCCTGGATGGCATCTTGAATGCTCTGCCATGTCTATGAGATACCTCGGCGAGACGCTTGATATACATGGCGGTGGATTGGACAACGTCTTTCCGCATCATGAGTGCGAGGTAGCCCAGAGTGAGGCTGCCAATGGCAAGCAATTTGTCCGTCATTGGATGCACAACAACATGGTTACCGTCAATGGTCAGAAGATGTCAAAATCGCTCGGAAATTTTGTAACCTTGAAGGATGCCTTCAAGAAATATTCGCCACTTACGATACGGTTCTTTATACTTAGCACACGCTACAATAGCCCTCTTGACTACAGCGATGATGCACTGGGAGCAGCCAATAAAGGTATTGAGCGTTTGCACAATACCGTGCTTAATGTGCTGGAAAAACTTAAAGATGCACCTTCAGGTGAAGCCGATATTTTTAAGGAAAAGATTGATGAATATAAGGCGTTATTTTTAGAAGCGATGGACGATGACTTTAATACACCGGGCGCGATTGCAGCCCTCTTTGATTTTTCCAGGGAGGTAAATACCCTTCTAAGTGCTGGACAGAGGGTAAGCCGTGAGACATTAGAAGATATTAATTCATTCTATAGCCAGTTTGGAGGCGAAATCCTCGGCATTGTACCCGAATCCTTTGACTTTAAGATGGCTGGACGAAGCGATATTGAGGATGCCCTTATTAGCCTTCTATCAGAGACACGAAACAAACTCCGAGCCGCAAAGCACTGGCAACTTTCGGATGATATAAGAAGCGAACTAACAAAACTTGGAATTATCTTGGAGGACAAACCCGAGGGTACAACTTGGAAGAAAGGCTAAAAGGTTAAAAGGCAAAAAGGTTAAAAGGTTTTTTACCTCTTAGCCTCTTAGCCTTTTAGCCTCTTTACCTACCTCCCCAACTTTAGTCGTTCGGCGTTCATTATGGGTAAACCCGAAAGGCGTATCTTTCTTGCTGCACTTTCGATGTCATAATCAAGCCTTCTAACCCTGATTGTTTTATTCTCTACATCATAAATTACGTACGTAGCCTTTGGGTTGTGGTCACGTGGTTGTCCCACGCTTCCTACATTAACCAGGAATTTATCGGCATTTTGCAAGGTAATCCTTCGGTCGGTGGAGTAACGAAGCAATTCCCCGCAAAAGAACGTCACCGGTATGTGTGAATGGCCCATGAAACACAGGCGTCCACCTGAGGCGGACATGGCTTTAAAGCAAAGTTCTGCATCGTGATAACTCAGGATGTAACCGAAGAGTTCCGGGTAATGTAATGTACCGTGAACAAGGGTAAATCCCTCTTCCTCTATTATGATGGGAAGGTTTGCAAGGTATTCGAGGTCTTCGGCGGAAAGATGTTCACGTGTCCATATCACCCCTTCGCGTGCATCGTCATTAAAACATTCTAAACCAAGCTTCCCGGCGACGGCGTAATCGTGATTGCCGGCAACTGATATGCAATTCAATCGTCTAACCGTTTCGATACACTTAGAGGGTTCAGCCCCATAACCGACTATATCCCCTACGCATAATAGCCTATCTATTTTTTCCTTCTCTATGTCGGAAATCACAGCTTCAAGCGCATCATAATTTCCATGTATATCTCCTAAGATTCCATATCTCAAGCCTTATTATCTCCTTCTTAGTCCACTAAAGATTCCCCCTTACTATTTTATATTTAATATAACAATATTTGTCAAGGCTAATTATAATCTTAAAAATAGATATTGACAATGTCATTGCGAGCGAAGCGAAGTAGAGACGCAAGATTTTGCGTCTCTACATTATTTTGTGACGAGCCCCGTACCGAAATGGTACGGGACGAGATTGCCACGTACTCTTCACGACATCACACCATGTCGGTACGACGTGGTGTCGTCATGACGTGTTGGGTGCTCGCAATGTCCTGAACTTGTTTTCAGGATAACGAGTTACACTTTCAATGCCTATTTTTGGGTTGCACAATTTTTTCGACACTACCACCTCTACTATTATTTGACTTTTATGTTTTATTGTGTTATAATTAACTTTTAAGGGAATACAAAATAAATGCGTATTAGTCTACGAGCATAAAATAACTTAATGCGGAAATTTATCCCTCAAGAACAAGTACAAGAGATTCAACGCGTTACAGACATTGTCCCTGTTATTTCTGAATACGTACACCTAAAACACTCTGGGAAGAATTTTATAGGTCTTTGTCCTTTTCACACCGAGAAAACGCCTTCCTTTACCGTCAACCCTGAAAGACAGTTTTTTAAATGCTATGGTTGTGGGAGTGGGGGTAATGTTTTTACCTTTATAATGAAGCAGGAGGGTGTAGAGTTTACCGATGCGGTCAGGTTGCTTGCGGAACGGGCAAATATAACAATTGTGGAAAGCGGGGGGCGGGGTGCGGAATGTGAGGCAAAGACTCGTCTCTACGAGGCTAACGAATTTGCCGCAAGGTTTTTTCATGAATTTTTGATGGGGTCAAGCGCTGGAAAACATGTGCACGATTATCTTTTTAGAAGAAAGATAAGTGTCCAATCTATTAATAGATTTAAGTTAGGTTATTCCCCTGATAGCTGGGATTCATTACTCAGGGCGGCAAATAAAGAGGGTTTTTCAGGGGAGACCCTTGAAAAGGCAGGGTTGGTTTTGCTGAGGGATAGCAAGCAGGGGTATTATGATAGATTTCGCAACAGGTTAATGTTCCCGATTGTTGATGTGAGGCAGAAGGTTATAGGATTTGGGGCAAGGGCGCTTGATGACTCTATGCCTAAGTACATTAATTCAGCAGAAACACCGCTCTTTAGTAAAAGCAGGACACTTTATGGTATCCACCTTGCAAAAGGTCCCATACTTAAACAGCGCAAGGCTATGCTTATGGAGGGCTATACGGATGTAATAATGGCACATCAGCATGGAATTGACTGGGCGATTGCTATTATGGGGACCTCTCTAACCCGCGAGCATATCAAAATTTTGCGTCAGTATTGCGATGGTGTAGTCCTTGTTCTCGACGGGGATACGGCTGGGTTAAATTCTTCGGATAGAAACCTTGATATATTTGTTGAGGAGGACTTAGATGCAAGCGTAGTCCAACTGCCAGAAGGGCGAGACCCCTGTGACTTTCTTATTGAAGAAGGTGCGCATAAATTCATGGATTATGTTCAGAAGGAGCATGATTTCTTCGGATTTAAGATGCGAGTTGCAGCTCAGAAGTGGAATCTCAATACCATTTCTGGAAAGACAGCGGCAATTGATAATGTGTTATCCACGGCAATGAAGATGCCAGATATTATAAAACGTAATTTAACTATTAAAAGGATTGCGGAGGAAATGGAGATAGATGAAAGGGACCTTCGGAAACATCTCTCTAAGCTGGACAGTGCAAATTCTCCAACGAAAGCCCGAGGTTGTGGAACTTCTGGGGTTAAAAATCCAGCAAAGCAGGATGCTTCACTTCTTGCACAGAAAGAGATATTGGGTATAGTACTCCTCCATAATGAGACAATTCCAAAGGTGTTGTCAGAGGTTGGGCTTGAAGCGTTCGGTGATGAAAGGTTGTACAGGATAGCAGAAAAGGTGTTCAACATTTATAGTGAGCGCGGTTTTGTAAACGAAAAAGACCTTATGTCAGTTTTGACCGATGGAGAGTCAAGCCAATTACTTGTGGATGTAATAAGTAGAGAACTCAAGGATACTGGAGATTACAAGTTGCGCCTGGATGGGTATATTATGTTCTTAAAGAAATGTGCAGGAAAAGAGGAACTAAGGCAGACAAAACGGAGGATGTTACAGAGGAGTCAGTTATCTGATGTACATTCGGAAAATACATTGCTTAGGGAAATTCACGAAATGGAAAAGTTAATTCGTTCAAACAGTTAAGTAACCTATAAAATACGATTACGGAGGTTTCCTTTAATGGATAGGATGGGCCAGAGGATTAAATTACTTATACAAAAAGGCAAAGAAAAGGGGTTCCTTACCTATGAGGAACTCAACGACATATTGCCAGATGATGCGGTCGTTCCACCAGAAAAGATTGACGATATCTTGATGATGTTGGACGAAGAGGGTATCGAGCTTATAGATGAGGCAGATGTGGAAAGCCGCGACATTACGGAGGCTGAAGAGGGTGAAGAAGAGGCACTTGTTGAGGGCGAGGAAGAAATAGGAGAGGAAATTGCTGTTGCCGAGAAAATAGATGACCCTGTCCGCATGTACCTTACCCAGATGGGCGAAATTCCTTTGCTTTCTCGTGAAGACGAGATAATGCTGGCAAAAAAGATAGAGATTACAAGAAAGCGTCTATTCAAAAAGGTGCTTGAGTCCGACCTCGCCTTAAACATTTGCTTGAAGCTTTTGGAGAACATCAATGAAGCAGAACAATCAATTGATAACTCGCTAAAGATGCATCCTGGTGATAATAATGAAGAAAATACCGTTATTCTCCAGAAAGTTCCTGAATATGCAAAGATTTTAAAGAAAATATTACAGAAAGACCATGATGATTATATACGCCTGAGGCGAAAACGTACCCCTGAGAAAGAAAGGGTAAGGCTCCTAAGGGCTATAAGGAATCGGAGGCAGAAGGGAGCAGCTTTATTAAGAGAGTTGAATATCAGGCCTAAAAAGATCCAGCCTATAATGAAAAGATTTCAGGAGATTTCCACCGAGATGGAGGTGCTCGAAAAGAAGATTGCAAAGATGAAGGGCAAGGTTAGCTCAAATGGCCGTCTGAAAGAACTTGAAACACGCATCTTTGAACTTGAAAACTCGGTTCTGGAATCCCCCGAAACTCTAAGACGGCGTATCGAATCGATTGAAAGAGTTCATAGGGAACATGAATCTGCAAAACGAAAACTCTCCGGCGCAAACCTTCGATTGGTTGTCAGCATTGCAAAGAAATATAGAAACCGAGGGTTGAGTTTTCTCGATTTGATTCAGGAAGGTAATACTGGGCTCATGAGGGCGGTGGATAAATATGAATACCGAAGAGGATACAAGTTCAGCACCTACGCCACCTGGTGGATAAGGCAGGCAATAACACGTTCCATAGCCGACCAGGCAAGAACCATCAGGATACCTGTGCACATGATAGAAACGATGAGCAAGATAAGGAATGTTTCGAAAAAGCTTGTTCAGGAAAAAGGCAGGGAACCTACTATTGAAGAGATTGCCAAAGAGGTAAAGATTTCAGTCACGGAGGCTCGAAGGGTGCTTAAGATTTCACGCTATCAAATCTCCCTCGATAGACCTGTAGGAGAAAGCGAAGACAGTTCTTTCGGTGATTTCGTAGAGGATGAGAAGGCTGAATCTCCAGTTTCTGCAGCAACGCAGGAGATGCTTAAAGAAAAAATCGAAAGCGTTCTTGACACGCTTACCTATCGTGAACGAGAAATCATCAAGCTCCGTTACGGAATAGGGGATGGCTATACTTATACTCTTGAAGAGGTTGGTAAGCTCTTTAAGGTAACAAGGGAAAGGGTCAGACAAATTGAAGCCAAGGCTGTTCGCAAATTGCAACATCCTGTAAGAAGCAGAAAATTGGAGGGTTTCCTCGATAGTGTCGGTAATTAATATCTGTAAAATACCTTATTTGCATGACAAGAAAAGGATATGAGCGAAAGAATAGAGGTCTTAAGGCGACTTCAATCCATTAACAACAAGATACGCCAGTTGAGGAAAGACAAGGAATACAGGCGTATGGATGTGCAAGAGAAGCAGCGCCAGATACAATATAAAAAGGCAGCCCTAACAGAGAAACAAAAAGAAATAAAATCCTTTCAGAAAACAATTGACATTAAAGAACTGGACTTAAAGACTAAAGAAGCTGAAATACAGAAATTTCGTGTGCAACTTAACATTATCAAGACAAATAAGGAATACAACGCCCTTCTTTCCGAAATCAAAGGTCGCGAGGCCGATAAGTCTATTTTAGAAGATGAAATTTTGAAGAGGCTCTCTGAATCAGAGTTGATGGATGGCGAAGCCAGGAAACTGGCAAAAGAAATTGACGATGAAGAGAAACAACTGAATGAGTATCTTCAAACAATGGAAACCGAAATTACCAGTTTTGATAAAGAAATAGAAACGCTTCAAAATGACGAAAAAGAGTTTTTTGCATTACTTGATGAGGATGCACTCTACCACTATAGGAGGTTAGTTAGTCATAAGGATGGTATTGCAGTGGCAGGGGTTTCAAACCACGCCTGCAAGGGTTGTAATATGGGCTTAACCTCGCAGACTATCAATCTGCTAATGGGCGGGGACAAACTCGTATTCTGCCATAATTGTGGACGTATTCTCTACCTTAACGAAAACGAGGAATAGGGAATAGGAAAGAAGAAAGAAGAAAGAAGAAAGAAGAAAAAACTCTTGGCTATTCCCTTCTATTCAGAAGTAAACGAGGTGGCTGCTCCACATTTCGAATGCGGAGTTCGGAATGCGGGATGCGGAAAAGATGTTTTTCCATTCCGCAATCTGCAATCCACATTCCGCATTCAATAAGTGGGGAGGAAAGTCCGAGCTCTACAGGACAGGGTGGTCCCTAACGGGGACTGGAAGTGATTCCAAGGAAAGTGCCACAGAAAACATACCGCCGATGGTAGCCGAAAGGCTGTCAGGCAAGGGTGAAAAGGTGGGGTAAGAGCCCACCGCAGCGCTGGCGACAGGGCTGGCATGGTAAACCCCACCCGGAGAAAGGCTAAATAGGGAGGGATGAAGTGGTCCGCTTCGCTATTACCTTCGGGTAAGCCGTTAGAGGCGTCTGGCAACAGGCGTCCCAGATTAATGGTCACCAACTACAAAACTCGGCTTATTGTTTACTTCTGAAAGATGCCCTGCTAAAAAGCAGGGCATTTTTATGTGAACTAATGAATCGAAACACCGCCCTTGAACTCCTGAAATCGCACATAAAGACCGACACAATGATAAAACACTCC
>JACQHT010000064.1 GCA_016198835.1 Planctomycetota bacterium
ATTTGGTCGGGGCGAGAGGATTTGAACCTCCGACCTCCTGCTCCCAAGGCAGGCGCGCTAAACCGAGCTGCGCTACGCCCCGTCCCTTACCTCTATTCTCTTCCCATGCAAATTTGAACCTCCGACCTTCCGCCTCAGGCGGACGCAGCTAAACTGAGCTGCACTACGCCCCGATAATCGAAGACTCGTGCTGTTTTTGGCACGATGCTGGGTTTTGTCATTATATTATACACGAAATTAATAGCAAGGAAAATTTATGAGAAGCACGCCTGTAAAAGCGGAAGGTTGAGACGGGGCAATTCCAGGTCGCTCTTTATTGGTAGGGCACAACCTGGTGAGTTCGAGGAAGGTATGAGGTGTCAAGCATAATGGGGTATTGCATCAGCGGCATTATTCTTCTGGTTGGAGTTCTCTATCATTTCTTTCCACGTATCCCTCAGTTCAGTCAGCATATTTATGACTTCGTCAATTTCCGCTGAATATTTGTTTGTCATGTCAATACCTATTAGCTTATCCATCATGTAATCGTATAACCGATAAAGATTTTGAGCAATGGTGCCGCACTTCATATTCAATGACGCTGACAATTCATAGATTACATCCTGAGCATTTGCTTTATACCTGAATGCCTCTTTAAACAAAGACCTCGATGCCTTATCCTTTGAAGTGTTCAGGTATCTTATAGCCCCGTCAAACAGCATTAATATTAATATGCCGGGGGTTGCGGATTCTATCTGTCTTAAAAGATATTTCTTAAATGGATGTTCTATGTGCATTTTCAACTCGCTTTTTTTAAAAAGGGCAGAGGCGAAAATTTTTACTATCGTCCTAAAAGCTGCAACACCATCTGAGGCATCACATTTGCCTGTGCAAGCATAGCAATTGTTGCCTGTGACCGTATCTGGAGTTTATTTGTTTCCATAGCCTCAAAGAGGGTGTCAGCATCCCTAATTCTTGTTAATGCCGATTCAGTGTTTGTCTGCTCAATGGCAAGCGCATCTGTTCGTGCTTTTAGACCCTTATTCTTTGCCCCGATTTCTGTAATCGCATTGTTAACGTAGGTAATAGCGTTGTTTACAGCGGCAATGATATTTGACGCTTCCGATATAGTAGATATGCCTGTGCTTACGAGACTTGACAGTCCGAGGGAAGAAATGGTAAAATCACCCTCCCTTTTTAAGCCGCCAAAGGTGGAGAATCCAACGGTCGTAAGGTCATTAACGCCGACACCTGTTCTAAATGTTAAGAGGCCCGAACCCGTCGTAGAATACGTTCCGCTAAGCAGCTTTGCATTGTTAAACTCTGTATCCTCTGCTACATCATTAATACTCGCGCCGAGCGCTTTAATTGCGTTGCCAAGGCTTATTCTTTCTGTCGTGCCAATACTGCCATCAGCCGCCTCAAGGGCTTTGTCCTTCATTTCTCGCAGGGTATCAACAATGGCATTCAAGCCACCTTCAACCACATGGAGCATATCCCTTGCCTGATTGATACTTTTCTGTACTGTTGCAAGGTTAGAGACCCTTATGGTCATGTTTTTTGCCATTACGAAGGATGCGGGGTCATCCGACGCCATGTTAACACGCAAACCAGTGGTGATTCTCTGTTGGTGGTTGGCAAGAACTTCGGTTGAAAATGTCAAATTAAAGTAAGCCCTTAATGCGGCAATATTGGTATTTATTCTCCCTATGCCCATTTCTGTCTCCCAGACCTCCCGCCTTGTGCGGTGTTGAAATTTTAATCAGCGTGGTTTATTTCTTGACGTAAAATTTACTATCTACCTAAGAGTTGAAGGACCATTTGAGGCAGTGTATTAGCCTGTGCCAGCATTGCAATAGTAGCCTGTGACCTGATTTGAAGCTTGCTGGTTTCCATTGCCTCAAAGAGGGTGTCAGCATCCCGAATCCTGCTCAAGGCAGATTCCGTGTTCGTTTGTTCCACGGAAAGTGCGCTCAGTCGAGCCCCCAAGCCTTTACTTTCAGCACCAATCTCGGTAATGGCTGCATTGACGTATGAAATTGCACCATTGACTGCCGCAATAAGCGTGGATGCGTTATCAATTGATGTTAGGTCGGCATTGACAACAGTGTCAAGACCCAGAGAAGAAAGGGTAAAATCGCCGGGATTTACAAGTCCTCCAAAAGTGCTAAAGTTCACCGTGGTGAAGTCTGCAACGCCTACGCCTGTTCTAAACGTTAGTATATTTGAAGTATCGTCATAAGTCCCGTTAAGTAATTTGATATTGTTCCATTCCGTATTCTGGGCAATGTCATCAACACTATCTCCCAGAGCCTTGATGGCATTACCAATACTTTGCCTCTCTGTTGTGCCAACACTGCCATCCGCAGCCTCAAGCGCCTTATCCTTCATCTCACGCAACAAGTCCACTATTGCATTTAGACCGCCTTCTACCACACCAAGCATATCCTTTGCCTGGCCAATGCTTTTCTGGACAGTGGCAAGGTTGGAAACCCGTGTGCCCATGGTCTTGGACATGACAAATGCAGCAGGGTCGTCAGAAGCCAACGTCACGCGGTGACCGGTGGTTAGTTTTTGTTGATGGGCGGCAAGTTCTTCCGTAGCATTTGTTAAATTGTAGTACGCCTTCAATGCTGCTATATTGGTGTTTATTCTTCCAAGACTCATTTTCGTCCCTCCTTAGATTTTATCCTTAAACACTTCTTATAATTGTCCCTTTATTAGACTGTCTGTGGTTTGCGCAAACAAAGTGCCAAATAGTTTACGTGGTTGTTTTGTACGATAAGACATGTATCTTAGTGTTTATGTAACAGTATGTTATGGTGCAGCATACCTAACTCTATGGATGTGCATCTGGTGGGCTGGAAGGGTTTTATGAAGATGTATATTTCCACATCTGTGGGAAGTATTTTCCTTGTTGAGTTGCGAGTCGGCGAGTTGAGAGTTAAAAGTTAAAGGACTCACAACTCGCAACTCACAACTCTCGACTCATTATAACCATATTATCCCTGTGGATAACCTCGTCATAAGGTTTTGAGCCCAGTGTTTTACTAATAGTTTGAGTGCTAAGGCCGGCTATCATTTTAATCTCATTTGAGGAATAATTTATTAAGCCACGGGCAAATTCTACCCTATCGTGGTCTAAGATTGATACAACGTCTCCTTTCTCGAAATCACCTTCAAGTGCCGTTATCCCCGATGCTAACAAGCTTTTACCCCTTTTTGTCAAGGCTTCGACGGCTCCAGTATCAACAAAGATGCGCCCCTTTGGTCTTATGCTGAAACCAATCCACCTCTTTCGGCTCGTCAACTTTTGTTTTGCAGGAAGGAAGAGCGTTCCAATATTAGCACCCTGCATAATCTTTAACAAAACATCATGTTCTCTGCCATTAGCAATTATTACCGTCTCTCCCGAATTAGTTGCAATATCTGCGGCTCGAAGTTTTGTTTCCATGCCTCCCACACCTCGTTCCGTTTTATCGCTAAAGGCAAGCCTTTTTATTTCATCTGTGATAGACTCAACGATGGGTATAATCCTGTCACCCTTGCCGCCAGAAGGAGGCACGGCATATAGACCATCTACTGATGAAAGCATGATAAGCAGGTCGGCACGAAGCAAGTTTGTAACAAGGGCTGAAAGCGTGTCATTATCGCCGAACGCAATCTCATCTATAGATATGGTATCGTTTTCATTTATTACAGGAATGATTTTCAGGTTAAAAAGCGTGTGGATTGTATTGCTGGCATTAAGATAGCGCTTGCGGTCCTCAAAATCCTCGCGGGTAAGGAGAATCTGGGCTGCATGGTATCCTTGCTTTTTAAAACATTCATCATAAGCCGCTATAAGCTTGCCCTGTCCCACAGCTGCCGCTGCCTGCAGTTCTGGCAATGTCTTTGGTCTGACTCTAAGTCCCAGTTCCCCGATGCCTGCCCCTATAGCCCCAGAACTGACGATTACGACATCGTAGCCCTTAATTCTTAGCCCTACAACCTGTTGAGAAAGCTCAGCAATCTGGTTTCTATCCAGAAATCCAGCCTTATCGGTTAGTACCGCAGTACCGACCTTGACTACGATTTTTTTTACCTTCGAGATAATTTCTTTGCGTATATCGTTGGTCATATTTTATAACAGGGAATAAAGAACCTGTAACTAATTCAACTAACCCAACCAATAAAACCGTTTGAAACTGTCCCTTTAACCCAAAAAAGACTTGACATTTATTTTCTTTATGAGTATTATCACATCTCAAATTCACGGGGCCTGTAAAAATTAAGGAGGAACGTATGGCAAAGAAAGCGGCAAAAAGGGCAGCTCCAAAATCAAAAGAGGTGCTTGTCGTTGGCAGCAAGGTTAGAGACTATATTAAGTCCAAGGGGTGCATGACCTCCAGTGAACTTATCGGCGCATTGAGCGACCAGGTTTGCTGTTTGCTCGATTGCGCTGTCGGTCGAGCGCAGGCAAACGGGAGAAAGACCGTTTCTGCAAGGGATGTATAGTATACAAGCAATATCAGGTAAAGTAGCGGGCTTCATTTACGCAGGCCCCAAAGCCCGTTAACTCTATAGTTCGGTAGACAACGAACCCACCCAAAAGAAGGCGGACTTTCAGCTTTGTATTCGTTGGGTCGAAGATTCGCCGAAGGCGAACATCAACGAGGTAAAACCTCGTTGTCTACCACCCTATCCAGAAAAGTCCTTAGTATCTCACTTACAACCCTTGGATTAGCCTTGCCCTTTGTTTCCCTCATTATTTGCCCTATTAAAAATCCAAAAGCATTTTTCTTTCCCCTCCTATAATCTGCAACGGTATTAGGGTTACTTTCTACAACCCTTTTGACCACTTCCTCAATTACCCTTTCATCGCTAATCTGAATAAGCCCTTTTTCCTCCACTATCCTGTTAGCAGTTTGCCCTGTTTCAATCATTTCTGCAAATATCTCACGCGCAGTAAGCAGATTGACCTTGCCCTCGTCCACCATTTTTACAAGTTCGACTAATCTTGCCGGCGTTACAACAAAGCTATAAATATCAAATCCCTTCTCCTTACGCTCCCGTAGCACATCATTGGTTATCCAGTTGCTTATCGTCTTTGGGGAATTGTAAATCTTTACACATTGCTCAAAATAATCTGCAACAGCCTTTTCATCGGTAAGCACACGGGCGTCATAATTAGATAGACAATATTCCTCTACAAACCTCTCATAACGCGCCACAGGAAGTTCTGGAATGGTTCGCTTTATTTCGGCAATCCATGCGGCATCAATCAATACAGGGACAAGGTCAGGTTCGGGGAAATAGCGGTAATCATGAGCTTCCTCTTTACTGCGCATCCTTTCGCTTCTTTCAAGGACATCATCCCAGAGCCTCGTTTCACGTTCCACAACACTCCCGCTGTTTAATAATTCGGTTTGTCTTTTTATTTCAAAATCAAGAACCTTCAAGACCGCCTTCATTGAGTTAAGATTCTTAATCTCCACCCTGTGGCCAAGCCTTTCTTCTCCTTTCTTTCTAAGCGATACGCTTGCCTCGAAGCGCAGAGACCCTTCCTGCATCTTGCAGTCGGAGACCTCGATATAAAGAAGGACGTTCCTGAGGGTTTCCATGTAGCTTTCCACCTCATCGAGACTGCGCATATCGGGGTTGCTGACAATCTCCAAAAGAGGAACGCCTGCACGATTAAAATCAACAAGACTAAAATCGGCGCCTGTCGTTTCAGGATGTATAAGCTTCCCCGCCTCTTCTTCAAGATGAACGTTATGGATGCTCACCCTCTTTTTATCCGCCTGAGGCGGATTAATCCTCAGGTCAATATATCCATTTGTGCCTAAGTTGAGATAATTCTGCGAAATCTGATAATTCTTCGGCAAATCAGGATAGTAATATCCCTTGCGGTCAAAGTTGGTAAATTGTTTTATCTCACAATTAAGGGCAAGGGCTGCCTTCAGGGCATACTCAAATGCCTTTTTGTTCATAACGGGCAAGACACCAGGCATTCCAAGACATATCGGACAGACCTGCGTATTAGGTTCAGCGCCGAATTTCGTACTGCATCCACAGAAGAGCTTCGTTTCCGTGGAAAGCTCCGCATGCGTCTCAAGACCAATTACAATTTCGTATTCCATATTCATTAGGCTTAAGCCCTCAGCCTGGCTTTTTCAGGTGATAATCCGTTTCTCTTTCAAAAGCCTTTGCCACGTTAAGGATTTTTGCCTCCTCAAAGTGCCTTCCGAGAATCTGCATGCCGATTGGTAAATTGTCCCTTGTAAAACCGCAGGGAATAGAAATTCCCGGGATTCCTGCAAGATTGGCAGGAATTGTAAAGATGTCTGAAAGGTACATTTCAAGGGGATTCGTAGTCTTTTCTCCAATCTTAAATGCAGGTGTTGGCGATGTGGGGCATATAATACAATCTACTTTTCCGAACGCTGAAAGAAAATCATTTTTTATCAGGGTGCGCACCTTAGACGCCTTCAGGTAATACGCATCATAATAACCCGAACTTAATGCGTATGTGCCAAGCATTATGCGCCTCTTTACCTCACTTCCAAAACCCTCTGCTCGGCTGCGGCTATACATATCTATTATACCATTATTAGACGAAGACCTAAATCCGTATCGAACGCCATCATATCTTGCGAGATTAGAACTCGCCTCAGCCGTGGCAATGATATAATACACAGCCACTGCATACTCTGTATGCGGAAGTGATATATCAATTATCTCTGCGCCAAGTTTTTCAAATAGTCTTAGAGCATCCTCTACTGCCTTTTTTATTTCCTGGTTAAGGTCGAATCCAAAATACTCTTTCGGCACGCCGATACGCAACCCCTTAATCGTGCCGTCAAGCAGAGAGGGGTAATCCTGTACGGGAAGCCCGGCAGATGTGGAATCCATCCCGTCGTGTCCAGCGATTACCCCTAATAAAAGGGCAGCATCTGAGACATCCTTCGTAAGCGTTCCAATCTGGTCAAGGGAGGAACCAAAGGCTACCAATCCATAACGAGAAACCCGCCCGTAGGTGGGTTTTAGACCTACTATCCCACAGAGGGCAGCCGGCTGACGTATAGAGCCGCCTGTATCCGACCCGAGTGCAAGAAATGCCATATCGGCAGCTACCGCCGCGGCTGAACCGCCGCTTGAGCCACCCGGGATGCGCCCCACGTCCCAGGGGTTGCAGGTAACTTGAAACCTGCTGTTTTCCGTGCTTGAGCCCATGGCAAACTCATCCATATTCGTTTTGCC
>JACQHT010000059.1 GCA_016198835.1 Planctomycetota bacterium
AAGGAAAGGATATGCGATGAAAACGGGCAGATAAGGAGGTTTATCAATTTCTATCTGAATGACGAGGATATAAGATTCCTTGAAAACCAGAATACCCCTGTAAAGGATGGCGACCAGATTTCTATAGTGCCTGCCATTGCAGGAGGGTTACCTTTTTGAAAAGACCTACTTTTTTCAAAAAGGTAGGCAAGTATTAATGAGGTACATATTCCTATGAATAAATCCATTAACGCAAAGCTCGCAAGCATAGAGGAAGAGTTAAAGGTCGTTAAAGCTCAAGTTGCCAAACACGCCCCTGCCTCAAGCCGGAAGAAAAGATTTGTTGACCTTGAGGGGATATGGAAAGGAAAGGCGGATTTTTCTTTTGAAGAAATTGAAGAGGCTAAAATCAAGCTGAAGAAGTGCCTTTAATGGTCTATATACTTGATACACACACGTTGGTTTGGTTTTTTGAGGGTAGTATAAAGCTGGGGCATCATGCGGTAAATATTCTCAGGGATAATACCCAGCGATTGATTATCCCATCAATCGCCTTAACTGAAATTAAATATTTATCATCAAAAAAAGAAAACCCGTCTCTCTTTGAAAGAAGTAATTGGGACTTTGGAAAGCGACCCAAGATGCACGATTTATCCTTTGGATACAAGTGTCATACAACTTATGCCTGTTATCTGGGACATACATGATGGAATTATTTGTGGGACAGCCCTTGTGTATAGAGATTTCTTAGGGGAAGAAGTAACTGTTATTACGAAGGATATGAAAATTAAAAATGCAGGTATTGTTAATACAATATGGTGATTTTTAGAATATTTGACATAAGATTTCTTGAAAACCGTGAAAAGCAAGTCCGAAGAACTTGCTTTTCATCCCCTGTAAAGGATGGCGACCAGATTTCTATAGTGCCTGCCATTGCCGGGGGGTAGCAAAAAATTGTAAAATGCAAAGTGAAAATTTAAAATTTGCAATTTTCATTTTACAATTGTAAAAAACCGGAAGTCTTAAAATAATTGGAAGCGAAAAAGGGATGTGTGAAATGGAGCCCGTGGGAAAACATCTTATTCTGGAATTGTGGGAATGTGATGTCAAAAGCCTGAACAGCATTACTTTCGTTAGGGATTTAATTACCACAGCGGCACGGAAAGTAGCGGCAACAGTACTTGACGTCGTATGCCATAGGTTTACTCCCACAGGAGTTACCGGGGTTGTAGTCCTTGCAGAATCTCACATCTCCATCCACACATGGCCTGAACGCGCATACGCCGCTATAGATATATTCACCTGTGGGAATACAATAAACCCTCAAGACGCAGCATCATACCTTGTCGAAAGACTTTGCGCAAAGAATTCCTCTATGCTCTTAATCGAAAGGGGGAGAAAAGCAAGGGTAACTCAACGAACTAAAGTTCGTTGTCTACCAAGCCTGGTAGACAACGAGGTTTCACCTCGTTGATTAACAAAATGAATACGCACGGCAAAAAGTACATGCCTGTGAAGTGGTTTTATGACTACTTTAATCCCTGCGAGGCTCATGGACATGCAATCAAGGGCACAATTTTTCAGACCGAGTCAGAGATACAGGAAATCTCCATCATTGAGACTCATAATTATGGGAAATGTCTTATTCTGGATAATGAATTTCAGTCTGCCGAACGCGACGAGTTTATATACCACGAGGCGTTAGTACACCCTGCCCTAATCAGCCATCCCAACCCCGAATGTGTTGCAATTATTGGTGGCGGAGAAGGCGCCGCATTGAGAGAGGTTCTGCGGCATAAAACGGTTAAAAAGGCAGTGATGGTTGATATAGATAAAGCCGTTATAGACTGCGCCAGACGCTTTCTTGACTCCTTTCATGAAAATGCCTTTGATGACCCACGGGTCGAGGTTCAAATTGCCGATGGAAGGAAATACCTTGAGAACTCTTCCGAAACATTCGATACAATAATTATTGATGTTACAGTTCCACTTGAAAGTGGCCCCTCTTATCTCCTCTTTACCAAAGAATTTTATGCCATCGTATTGGATAGGCTTACAGACAACGGTATCCTGTGTGTACAGGCAGATACAACATCCATCATAGCCCTGCTTTCCTACACAAGCATAAATAAGACGCTTGCACAATTATTCTCAGGTGTTTATCCTTATGTGGCATTTATCCCAACTTACGCAATGCTGTGGGGTTTTTCCCTCGCAACAAAGGGGCTCAACCCTCATGATTTATCAAAGGAGAATGTTGATAAAAAGATTTCGGCTCGTATTAAGGGAGAACTTAAATTCTATGATGGCATTACGCACCAGGCGCTCTTTAATATACCCAAATATTTGCGCAAGGCTATAAAAGAACAGACATGGATAAATCGTGACGATAAACCGTTAAAGGTAAAATATCCTGGTATGCCCTGACAAGTTTGTACATATTTGTAACAAAACGCAAACCAAAGGAGCCCCCCTCAATATTTTAGACGACCTTCAGGTCTTTCTTTCTATAAATGTAAAAAAAGGATTTTATTTGACATTAAGCAATTCAGCCTTATAAACTCATAAAAGCATATCATGCCACGGCAAGAGAACTAATGTTATTAATAAAGTAATGGCAAAATGGCACTGATTTTGCTTTTGAAGTATAGGGGCTCGAAGAAACTTCTTTAAATTATACTTGACTTTTGTTTATTAATACGACACACTATGACACGTTATGACAATTAAGCTCGATGTGAACGTTTTAACCCCTGAAGAACGGATTATAGACCTTTTTCACGAGTTTCGGGGTAAGTGGGTTCCCGCAAAAAAAATAGAAGAAAAGGCAAAGCTTGCGTCTGCCGAACTTGAATCTGAACTAAAAAAGCTCCTCCAAGTTGGTTACAAGATTGACCGCCATGCAGATTTAGGGTATAGACTGAGCAGCATCCCTGACAGGCTGATTCCTGATGAAATAAAGTGGGGTTTAAGGTGTCGGATTGTCGGTAGGGATATACTTACGTATGAACGGGTTACGTCTACTATGGACATCGCCCGAAAAATGGTAGAAGGTGGCGCAAGGGAAGGGTTAGTCATCTTTTCTGAGGAACAGACAGGCGGCAGAGGAAGGTTGGGGCATACATGGGTGTGTCCAAAATTTAAGGGACTGCTTGCCACTATTGTCCTCAAGCCGAGGATAAATGCCGAACATATCTTCTTGATGACATGCATTACTGCCGTTGCAGTGGCAGAAACAATTCAAGACATGCTTTCGCTTAAGGCTGGAATAAAGTGGCCAAATGATGTGCTCATTAACGGCAAGAAGGTGGCAGGCACCATTGTTGATGTAATAAAGTCGCACAAACAAAGATATATCTTTTCCTTAGGCATCGGAATTAACGTAAATCAGGAATTTAATGAATTGCCAGTGTTCTCTAAGATACCCGCTACCTCACTCTTTATCGAAAAAAAGAGCAGTATCAACCGAATTGAATTTGCCAGAAATCTGTTAGAAAGCATAGATAAATGGTACGCAATCTTAAAAGATGCCCATTACAAACAGATATTAAAGCGGTGGAAAGAGCTTTGCATCACGATAGGGCAAAAATTAACGGTAGAAGAAAGTGGCAAGCTTTACCAGGGCAAGGTGATAGATATTTCGCCCGGTGGAGGCATTATTCTCCATTTTGATAATGGAAACAAGAAAACATTTATGGGTGAACATATAAGTTTAAAAACATAGGGAATAGGCT
>JACQHT010000068.1 GCA_016198835.1 Planctomycetota bacterium
GCTATGGTTGCGCCAGCCGTAAAGAATGTCCTGAAAAGGCTCGTAACCTTACTTACGGTTACAGCCGAATAATTTATCTGTCCAATTGGTAGGGAATTGTAACTTATTGAAATTGCCTTTATAAACCAGTGGTGTCCATTGAGCGATAAAAATACAAGCGCGGCAATTATATAATAAACGACCGCTATTGAGGTGCTTTCCGTCTCTAATTGGGGGTCAATTACACTGCCCATATCCAGTCCCATTTGCCTTCCAACCAAATCGCCACCCATTAAGAAGGCTGAAAAGATGAGGTTTGCCACATACCCAATTATGATACCCAAAACAGCCTCTTTTATAATGACGATTACAAAGGGCCAGAACGTCGTGGGCAGTGTTACAGCAGAGGTATCAATCGTGGGATACATAACAAACGCCACAAGCATGGATAACCCGACCTTTAATTGGATGGGAATGCTTTCGTCTTTGTAGATAGGGGCAAAAACGAGGATTCCTGCTGTCCTGAAAAAGACCAGGGCGAATACAGGAAGATTATCTGCGAGGGCAACTATCTTTTCCATCTTTCATTTCCAAGGTAGTCGCAGGCTTCAGCCTGCGCAAAATTGCGCAACTTAAAGGTTGTGGTTAACTGTATTTTAAAAAGTCGAGGAACAGCCTCTGTGTAAAAGATATTAACATTTGCAGCATCCATGGCAGGCAGAAAAGAAAAACCGCCACAACTGCAAACACCTTTGGAAAGAATGCTAATGTCTGTTCGTGGATGTTCGTGATTGCCTGAAGTATCCCAATGAATAGACCTATTACCATGGCTACCCCCAACAGCGGGCCCATGATTATTATTGTGGTCTCCATGGTTTCTTTTGCGATAGCCATTACTGTATCTATCGTCATAATGTGCCTCTATTTCTGAAAAAAGCCGCTAACAAGCGACTGTATGACAAGATGCCAGCCGTCAACAAGAACAAAAAGGACAAGTTTGAATGGCATGGAAATCATAACAGGTGGCAGCATAAACATACCCATTGCGGTCAGTACGCATGCAACGACCATGTCAATTACTAAGAATGGTAGATACAAAAGAAACCCCATCTGAAATGAGGTCTTAAGTTCACTGGTAACAAACGCTGGTATAAGGATGTGCGTTGGCACATCGTTTGGGGTATTTGGTCTCTGGCTTTTTGAAATATTCACAAAGAGGGCAATATCCTTTTCCCCCGTATGTTTTAGCATAAAATTGTGAAACGGCTTGATGCATCTGTTGAAGGCTTCGCTCTGGGATATTTCTTCATTTAGATAAGGTTGAATGGCTTTTGTATTTATTTCTGTCCATACAGGAGCCATCACATAAAATGTCAGGAAAAGAGCAATTCCTACGAGAATCTGGTTCGGCGGGAGTGTTTGAAATGACATGGCTTTTCGTACAAAGGAGAGGACGATTATGATTCTGGTAAAACACGTCATGGTGAGAAGGATGCCGGGCAGCAAAGTAAGGACAGTCATGAGCAAGACTATCTTTAACGTGCTGGTGATTTCTAAGGGCTTTTCGTTATTGTCCAGACTTACCGTCAGCTTCAGGGGACCTTGAGAGGTTGGGCTAGGCTCAGCATTGCATACCGACCCGCAGAAGAGTAATACCGTCAACGCAACTGCTATCAGGAGAATAATTGAACTGCCTCTACAAGGTTTCATTTATACCCTCTTAGTGATTATTTTCGCGAACCCCTGCCCGCACCTGACGCCTCTCGAAGCAAACCTTTTTCATGAAACTCATAAAATCGTTATTATCAGAAGACGGAGAAACTGCATCTACCACCTCTTTATCAGTAATCTCGGCAAGTGGGTTTATGCGGTCATTTGCCATCCCTACAACAAGCAGCTTACCTGGAATTTTTACCAGGAGAAGAAATCTCTTCGTTCCTATAGAAACGGATTCGACCACATGTATGTACTTCTTACCCGCGACCTTGGCGAGGCCGAATTTTTTCTTCAGTAAGAACACCGTTCCCACAATTAATATTATTACTATGGCGGTGGATTGAAGTACTCTGGTGAGTTTAGGGAAAAAAACTTGCCCTGAATTTATTTCAGGAGTAATTGAGTCTTGAGTCTGGAGTTTTGAGTCAGGGGTCTGGAGTCCTGAGTCAGGAGTCACAAGCCTTGACTTCTGACTACCAACTTCTGGCTCCAGACTATCTTCGGCTGCAAGTATCTCGGTGGATGCAAAAACTAATAAGATGCCAAGAATGAGGACGTGTCCGATGTAATAGTGATTTTTCATATAATGCACCCGCTTTATAGTCTTGGTAGCCAGAAAGCGCAAATAATATGCCGTAAAAGGAAATGCAAGTCCGTTAATTAAGCAATCACGCTGCCCACTATAGATATAGAAGTGTAGTGTTTGGATGCTACAATATTATGTAGGTAGAACATTGATATTGACCATAATATTCGTTAGCGACTTTCGTAGTCTTTTTGAACGAACCGTAGGATTTTTAAACGCTTACTTCTTTGAAAAGAAGCCTGCCTATGCGTGTCCGCATGCAGACAGATAAGCAAGGAACTTTCGCATTTTTCCTGGTAGGTACTTCACCCGCCTTACTGGCTTGACATTTCATCTTCAGTAAGATATAATGCCTTGCGGATTAAATCCAAAACTCATCCGCCTCAGGCGGACTGGGGCGGGTGGGATTTTGGATTTATTTTTTGGATTTGGCATGGGATACATTTGTGAACCCCGTTAAAAGCTTTAAAATGGGGTGAAAGTAGGTCTTGCACAAGGTGAACTTTTAATGGGGGTTCGTTACATACAAGGTTTTAACGGGGTGAAAGTAATTTATTTTGATAACAACGCAACCACACGGGTTGCTGATGAAGTGCTTGAGGAGATGCTACCGTATTTTAGTGAGCAATATGGCAATCCCTCCAGTATCCATGCCTTTGGCAGCCAGGTGCAAGGTAAGCTGACAATTGCAAGGGAGCGAGTAGCTGATTTATTGGGAGCTTATGACCCTTCGGAGATAATCTTTACAAGTTGCGGCACGGAGAGTAATAATAATGCCATAAAAGGAACGCTCGAAGCCTTCCCTGATAAAAGGCATATCGTTACCACAAAGGTCGAACACCCCGCCGTACTAAGCCTGTGTAAGCATCTCGTTGAAGCAGGATACCAACTTACCGAACTCAATGTTGACCATGATGGTATGTTAGACCTCGATGAATTAAGGAGTACCCTTAGGGACGATACGGCGATAGTTTCAATTATGTATGCAAATAACGAAACAGGGGTAATCTTCCCCATCGAGGATATAGGCAAGATTGTTAAAGAGCGCGGCATTACCTTTCATTGCGACGCCGTTCAAGCAGTGGGAAAGATTCCCATCAATTTACGGAATAGCACCGTAGACCTTTTATCCCTTTCGGGGCATAAATTGCATGCGCCAAAAGGGGTAGGCGCTCTATACATAAGAAAGGGAGTAAGACTAAGCCCTTTTATTATAGGTGGCCACCAGGAGCAAGGCAGACGGGCTGGAACAGAAAATGTTCCATCCATTATCGGGCTTGGCAAGGCTTGTGAACTTGCAAAAAAGTATATAGTCGAGGAGCAAACAAAGGTCAGAAAGTTAAGGGATACACTGGAGAATGGGCTTTTAAGCAAGTTACCCAATGTAAAGGTAAATGGTCACAAAACGAAGCGGCTGCCTAATACTTCCAACATAAGCTTTGAATACATAGAGGGAGAGGCGATTCTTCTTTATCTTAGTGAGATAGGCGTGGCGGCATCCTCTGGTTCTGCCTGTACGTCTGGTTCTGCAGAACCATCACATGTCTTAACTGCCATGGGTGTTCCCACTGCGGCGCATGGCTCTGTAAGGTTTAGTCTTAGTCGCTATAATACACTGGATGACGTAGAGTGTGTATTAGAAAAAGTACCCCCAATCGTTGAAAGACTCAGGGAAATATCTCCTTTCGGTAAGGAGATTTTGAAATCCAAAACCTAAAATCTTAAAAGGAGAAATCATGGCTTTTGAGGTAACAATCTTTACTCAGGATAATTGTCCAAAATGTATTGAGGCGAAACGAAGGCTTAAAGAGGCAGAGGTTGGATATAAAGAGGTGGACGTTGGCTCAATTGATGGACGTGTGGAATTCTTGATGCATGTTTCGAGGCAGAACACCACACCAGCCTTTTTGCTCGATGGGGTGGAGGTTGATAGCGTAGAGGAAATTATTAAAAGCTGTAATAAAGCACAAATCCAGCATTAAATTTACTTAAATTTAGATTGGGGGTGATGCCAATATAGAAAAAATATGAAGAAGTTTGTAAAACTTAAATTTTAAATTTTCCAATTTACAATTTACAATTATTGAGGAGGATTGAAATGAAAGGATTTTACAGAACCTTGGCAGTAGTTGCTATACCAGCCATTTTGAGCGCTTCATTGAGTTTTACAAAGGTATTTGCTGAGGAGCCGGATGCTAATGCCATATTTGCTCAACTCTGTGCACTATGTCATGGTGCTGATGGTAAGCCGACTGACCAGGGGAAGGAATTTAAGTCACCCGATTTCACTGATAAGTCATGGCAGGCATCAAAGACCGATGAGCAATTGATTAACTCAATGACTAATGGTACGGATAATCCAAACTACGCCCCCGTCGCACCCTTTGTCAAAGAAATGTTGGGTATAGACGTTGATGTAAAGATTTTCATTCCAAAGGTTAGAAGTTTTGGGCAGTAAGTTAAGGAATTGTTATTAGCTATTCTGAAACAAAGAGGGGACACGCTAAAGCGTGTCCCCTCTCGTTTTGTTAAGTCCGAAGTTAATGAGGGTTTATTGTTTAGCCTTGATGATTACATACCGTGTATATTCGCCCCTTCTTACAAGCATCAGCACATCTTTATCAGCACCAGATTTTGCCACTGCCTTCCTGAAGTCATCAACGTTGTCAATCTTTTCACGATTGACCTCTCTAATCAAATCACCTTCTCTTAAGTCAGCCAACGCACCTGGACTTCCCGGCTGAACACTTGAAACAACTACGCCCTTGTCCCCTTCGTACCCGAGATTCTTGGCTAATTCTGGGGTCAGATTTTGAACTGTTACACCAAGATTCTTAGCAGTCGGTTGCGCACCCGGTCCCAAACCGAAAAGTTCGGGTGGTTGCTCGCCAATCTTAACGCTTAAGCTCTTTTCCTTTCCGTCGCGCAGCACCTTTATTGTTACAGCCTTTCCTATCTCAGTAGGAGCCACTAAATTTCTCAGATGGTTTACATCTCGAACCTTTGTTCCGTTGTATTCTGTAACAATATCCCCACGCTCCATACCAGCCTCAGCCGCAGGAGAATTAGGTTGTACGTCGCTTACAAGAACACCTTCTGTAACGCTAACGCCAAATGACTGGGCAAGAGACGGATTTAAATCCTGTATGACCACGCCAAGCCATCCACGTGTTACCTTACCCTTGTCTATCAGGTCTCTCATTATTGCTTTTGCCATATTTATTGGAATGGCAAAACCGATGCCCTGATAGCCACCCGTTCTGGTAAAGATTGCTGTATTAATCCCTATAACCTCACCCTTAATGTTCACCAGAGGCCCACCACTGTTGCCAGGATTGATTGCAGCGTCAGTCTGGATTAAGTCTTCATACTGGGCAACACCCACATTTGCCCTGCCGGTGGCGCTAATAACGCCTGCAGAAACTGTTTGTACCAAACCAAACGGGCTGCCAATGGCTATGGCCCATTGCCCAACCCTAATCTTGTCTGAATCACCGAGTTTAGCTGCTGGCAGGGGGTCGCTACTTTCAATCTTTATAACAGCGACGTCCGTCTGCGGGTCTGCCCCTATTACCTTTGCGTCAAACTCACGCTTATCACCGAGTTTAATTTTAAGTTCTTGCGCCCCTTCAACGACGTGATTGTTTGTCAGGATATATCCTCTTTCATCCACAATTACACCCGAGCCAAGCCCTTCTGTCCTGAACTCACCTTCAGGGGGTCTGCCCCTGAAAAACCTGTCAAAAAACTCGTCACCAAAGAAATCCCTGAATTGGTCCCGCTCTCTATCTCCATCTTTTTCCCTTTCCCTGTCCCTGCGATGGTAAAATGGGGTCTCCCGGTCCTCCTGTGGTCCGAGTCCTTCATGTTTAAAAACCTTTACAGAATTTATAGAGACCACAACTGGTCTAACGTATTCTGAGACAAGCTCAAATGCCTTTTCAAGATTTATTACCTCACTCTGAAGCCCTTCAAGCTCTTTAGCTAACTGCTCCTGTTTGCCTGCATTTTCCGCTGCAATTGCTCTAAAAGTATAAGGCTGAATAACAAGCCCCAGCATTAAAGCCATTATCAGCGTTAATGGAAATCTTACCTTACCCTTATGACTACTCACACAATACTCCTTTCCTTTATAAAAATAGTTTTAAAATTTATCACACTAACTTATTGTATTCTATTCATGAAATCATGTCAATATATTATTCAAGTGTAATATACTTAGACCTCTGAAAAAGTATGGTTTCTGTCACCCTGAACCTTGAAAGAACTTCAGGAGCTTAACCGAGTTCGGCATGAAATGTAAGAGTATTTTATGATTTTTTCAGGGACGTCATTTAGGGTGTACTTTATTCATATTACTGCATATCCAATTCCCCGGTTTTTGGTAAATCTTTAATTGATTTCAATCCAAACTGTTCGAGGAAATTTTTGGTTGTTCCATAAAGGAGGGGACGTCCAAGGACTTCCTCACGACCAACAATCCTTACAAGTTTCTTTTCTACCAGGGTTCTTATCATCTGTCCAGATTGAACACCCCGAATAGCCTCGATATTTGCACGGGTTATAGGTTGCTTATATGCAACAATTGCGAGCGTTTCGAGCGCTGCCTGAGAGAGCTTGTTATCCCCTGATTTCTTCCACAGTTTTGCTACCCAATCGTAGTATTCAACCCTTGTAAGTATCTGGAAACCATCTGCAATATCTTCTATCTGGAATGCCCTATTCTGGCTATCGTACTCATGACGGAGCAAATCAATTGTTTCTCGAATCTGCTTGGCATCGGCATTTCCAATTATCTCACACAATTTTCTAATAGAAACTGGTTCATTTGCCGCAAAAAGAATTGCTTCTACGATTGACTTAACATCCCTTTGCTGCGACCCATCCACTGGATGAGTGACCTGAGGAAGCGATGGTTTTGCCTGCTCTTCCTTTACATCTAAGATTGGGGTAGTCTTATCCAACGCTGCTATTGCCGAATTCGTTACCACTACCTCTGGTTCAGAAACCACTACTGCACTACTTTCAGAGACGTCAATGCTGTCTTCCTGTAGTATCTTAGTGTCTGCCATTTTACACCTCACTTAAAAAATTATTTTAGAACCGGTAGGGGTGTTAAATTTAACGCCCCTACTTCCTTTTTATTGGGCACAATAAATTGTACCCACACATGGTTCTTAATCTTTTCTACAGCATTTTCAACTGCTTTTACAACTGCCTTTGTAGTAACGGTAGCGCCAGTGATTGCAGAAATCCTTTCAGGGTCTTTTTCTCGTACAACTACGAGTTGGTTTAAGAGTTTTCCCTTAAACTGTTCCTGAAACCACGGAACCAACGCTTCCTCGCTTGTCTCTATTTCATTTTTACCAAATAGCACCTTCCAGATGGTTCTGGTTGTGGCTACCTCAATTACCTTTGTACCGAGACCAGGAGTTTCGTTCTGAGAAAGAATGCATATTCCAAGCACCTTATTAGTAGAGGGATCAACCCCTACCATTACCTTGAGCTTGCTTGAGTAACCCTGTGCCTCACCCATTGCTGCGTAGCCGATAAGCTCATTGTCCTTTCCATTTCCCTTAAACACCTTGTCAGGTATAGGGGTACTTATTGGTGTTACCTCTACAGGGCCTCCATTTAGACCGGGTAAAACTGCACTCAACGCCTTCTGGCGTTTCTCATCTTCACGCCGTTGAATCTTGCCCTTCGTCAGGACGAACGTAGAACCGAGACCTGCTGCAGCACAAACGCAGATAACCATAAGCACTACTGTATATTGAACCTTCTTGTTCATCCTTGTTCATTTCTTTTATACGTTTTTTCAAACGACGTTCCGTATAGCCTGGGCTTTGCCCACCTGTCAATTAAGGGGGTTGCGGTATTCATTAATAGTATTGCATAACAGACCCCTTCAGGATAGCCTGTGTAAAACCTTATCAATGTGGTTAAGATGCCAGCGCCAACGGCAAAAGCAATAAGCCCCTTCTTTGTCAGTGGTGTGGTAACCATATCTGTTGCCATAAAGAACGCCCCTATCATTAAACCACCCGCCAGGATGTGATAAATGGGGTCTTTTGCCCAGACGGTAGAAATCTTTGCAGGTAATACCAATACCATAACAAACACAGTACCTATAAAGAAGGCAGGCACTCTCCAATCTACATATCCCTTATAAATCAAATAAATCCCACCTATAAGTAAGGCAAATACAGATGTTTCCCCTATACACCCACCGACATTACCAAAAAACAAACTTGCGTAGCTGTAAACACTACCGCCAGCCTCCTTAAATAACGGGGTAGCAGTTGTCACGGCATCAACCCTTATATTATGGAGGAGACCTATGCCGTATCCCCCCGCAAGCTTCCAGCCAGTATTAATACTGGCTGGATAAGCCACCTGAAGGAATGCCCTCGCTGCAAGCGCCGGATTCCAGATGTTATTCCCTAAGCCGCCGAAGGTGTGCTTAGCTATGGCTATAGCAAAAAATGCGCCAACCATAGGCACATACCACGGCACTGTTGGTGGAAGCACGTAAGCAAGAAGCAAACCTGCCACGACCGCACTTCCATCGCTAATAGTAACTTCTTGCCCTCTAAGTACTTGAATAATCGCCTCCGTAATTATCGCCGTGCCAACGCTAATTACAATAACAAAGAGACAGTAGTAGCCAAAGACAATTAGCCCTGCAATACCAGCAGGGATAAGTGCAAGGTTTACATGCCACATGATTGTAGAAATGTCTTCTTCGGCATATATGTGGGGAGACGTGCTTACAACCAGTCTATTTTCAATATCGGCCATGTTTTCCCTTCACTCAATCTTCGACCTACATTTTTTATCCTTGCTTTACCGCTCCGCTTAAGGCGGATGCCTTTCGCTTTGCAAGTTCTGACTTTGTAAACTTTATTAAATGAACAATGGGTCTTCTTGAAGGGCATACAAAGCTGCAACACCCGCACTCTTTGCACTCAAGAATATTTGCCTGCATTGAGGCATCAAAAGCCTTTGCCTCACCCATTATGCTAAGTTCACTTGGGTTAAGGCCATAAGGACACGCCAGAATACACCTTCCACAACGTATGCACTGACGTGATGCCCACACCCTGGCATCTTTTAGCACAAGTATGCCACTCGTTCCCTTTAACACCACTGCTTCATCAGTATTCTCCTGAGCAATCCCCATCATGGGTCCGCCAAAGATAACTTTATTTGCCTCAGGAAGCATCCCGGCACGTTCAAGCAACGGCTTAACAGGGGAACCAATTCGAACCAGCAGGTTCATTGGCTTTTGCACACCGTTGCCTGTTATAGAGATAACCCGTTCAACCAATGGTCTCTTAAACTTGACTGCTTCATAGACTGCCAGGATAGTTCCCACATTGTGAACAATGCATCCAACTTCCATAGGCAACTGCGTTGGCCTGAACTCACGCCCTAATAAAGCCTTAATTAGCTGATGCTCTGCCCCTTGAGGATACTTAACCTCCAGCATCTCTATGCTGATATTAGGCTCGCCACTCGAAGCCTTTTTCATTAATTCGTAAGCATCCGGTTTATTAGCTTCTATTCCAATATAAGCATTTTTGCACCCGACAGAGTTCATTATAAACTTCAGCCCCTGAATCAGCTCATTTGGTTTCTCCATCATGAGGCGATAATCGCAGGTAAGATATGGTTCGCATTCTGCGCCATTAAGTATAACTGTATCAATGGGCTTATCCTTCGGAGGGCTAAGTTTGACGTGTGTGGGGAAGGTGGCGCCACCAAGGCCAACTATTCCAGCTGCCTCGATTCGTGTCTTTATTTCATGTGGTGTTAACGTATCGGTATTTGAGGTTTCATTTGTACCATCAGCCCAAACGTCCTCGCCTTGTCTCTCAATAATTACCGCAGTTACTCTGGCTCCTGTAATTGGATTGGGTTTTGTCTGGATGTCAACTACCTTGCCGCATATTGAGGCGTGGGCATTGATGGAGACATAACCCTGTGCCCGCCCGACTATTTGACCCTTTTTTACAAGGTCACCCTTTGATACCGCTGGCTTGCAAGGCGCACCTACATGCTGACTCATTAATATGGAAGCTACATCTGGCAGTGGCGCTACTTCTATCGGTTTATCCTTAGAAAGTTCCTTCCAATCCTCAGCAAGACAAATACCGCCGGTAAAGGTCTTCAATCTTTTTTTATTTGACCATTGCAGTAGCATTGCAAAAGGCATGCTATTATTGTAACATGCGAGTTTGCTTGCAATACGTTAAAAGCAAGCTTAAAAAGCAATATTGAAATAGCGTGAGAGTATCTCCCACGTGATTTTGTTATCTATGGATTTATTCTATACAAGTTGTTTTGCAAGTGGTTGACGTAAAGCCCTGTCTATCTGCCTGACTGCTTGCTTAAGGCGCAATTCATTTTCAACAATAGCAAGCCTCAAGTATCCTTCACCATTTTCACCAAATGCACTGCCAGGGGCAACGGCAACCTCAGCCTCTTCAATAAGTTTGAGGGCAAATTCAAATGAGCCCATTGAGCGAAACCTCTCAGGTATAGGGGCCCAAACAAACATCGAAGCCCTCGGCTTTTTAACGTCCCAACCTATACGATTCAGGCTGTCACACAGAACATCCCTTCGACTTTGATAAATCTTTGCCTGCTTCTCCGCATATTCCTGGCAATGCCTGAGGGCAATAATAGAGGCAATTTGAACGGGCTGAAAGATTCCGTAATCGTAGTATCCCTTAACCTTAGCAAGCGCCTCAACTACCTGCCTGTTGCCCACGCAGAAACCGAGTCTCCACCCTGCCATATTGAAGGTCTTTGACATGGTGTTAAACTCCACACCCACCTCTTTTGCCCCTTTTACTTGCAAGAAGCTTGGAGCCTTATAGCCATCGAACAAGATGCTTGAATAAGCGAAATCATGAACAACTATGATGTTATACTTCCTGGCAAAGGCTACAACGCCCTCAAAGAAATCAAGGTCCACAGTAGCGGCTGTGGGATTGTGAGGGAAGTTTATTATTAATACCTTCGGCCGCGGGAATATATTTCTCGCAACGTCTTCAAACCCGGCAAGAAGCTCCTTTGGCTCCGTAAGCGGCACACTTATAACATTTGCCCCAGCAATGGCAACGCTGTGAATATGGATGGGAAAAGCAGGATTGGGCACCAGAGCAGTATCGCCACCTTCTAATAAACCGAGGCAGAGATGAGAAAAGCCCTCTTTGGAGCCAATTGTACAGACGACTTCAGTCTCCGGGTCGAGTTCTACGCCCCATTGCTGCTGGTAATATTTTGCCACCTCCCTTCGGAGGTTAAATATGCCTATAGCAGATACGCTGTAACGATGGTTTCTTGGGTCTTGAACTGCTTCACACAATTTGTCAATGATTGGCTTGGGTGTGGGGTCGTTGGGATTTCCCATGCCAAGGTCAATTATGTCAATGCCTTTACGTCTTTTTTCATATTTCAGGGCATTAAGCCTGCCAAACAAATATGGTGGCAAGCGTTTAACCCGTGTTGCAACATTTATTGTAAATTCACCCATAACAAAAATGACTCTATCGAGTCACGACTCGCGACTCACTTCTTGACTCCAGACTCTTGACTCGTAGACTCCAGACTCTTTTTAATATCGGCGCTCTCTTCAAGGGCAATTAACCACGATGGCGCTTTCTGTCTAACCAACCGTTCCCTGGCAAGTTTTTCCAGTTCCAACTTAACATCCTCAAATTTCACATCTCTTTTGGGTTTTCTATCAATAATCTTCACTATATGATAACCACCATCTGTCTTAATGAGGTCGCTTACCCCCCCTTTTGGCAATGAAGCAACAGCTTGCCCAATTGTACCAGTCGGGCTAAAGGGAAGCATCCTTCCTCCCCTTGCGGCAGAGTTTCGGTCAATGGATTCATTTCTGGCTAATGTTTCAAAATCGGCGCCAGTTTTTATCTTCTTCAGTATTTCTTCCCCATCCTTTTTTGACTTTACAACTATCTGGCACGCTTCAATCTTTTCCCCGTATTCTTCTTCGTATGCATCACTAAGGTCTTCCTCGGTAATAGTTATCGTCTGGCTGACAATCTTCTCACCCAGTAGTTGGACTTCTATCTCTTTACGTACCCGTCCGGCAATCCTCTCTCGAAGCTGTTTTACGGTTCCGCCTATCTTTTTAATCTCCTTTTCAAGTTCTTCCTCACTGCTCAGTCCGCTTCCCTTTATGTATCTTTCGATCTCCGAATCAACAACCTTCTGTACCCTTTCCTCAAGTTCTTCTGAATGAAACTCAATTCCTAATTTCTTTGCCTCCTGATACACGAGGGTCCTTCTAATCATAATATCAAGGGCTTCCTCGCCAAACCGTTCTATAAGAAAGTTGCCAAGGGCTGTTCTGGTTATCTCCTGACCATTAACTACTGCAACCACTTCACCTGAATTCGCTTTGGCTTCGCCTTGCACCGATGTGGTCTCTTCACCATAGATTGTTACATTTGAGGAAAAAAGCACATACAAAGGGAGCATTATTCCTAAAAATGTTTTTAATAGTATTTTCATAACTTAATTATTAAATACTCCATTTTATAGAAAAAAGCCTGTCTCGTGAAAATAAAAGCCCAAGACACTTTTTTTATACCATAAACGAAAGGATTGTCAAGCGAAATAGTATTTGACAATAAATTATCTACGTTGTTAAATACAACGTAGGTGATATATTTACGATTTGTAGGGTCACACGGTCCGCCTGAGTCGGATTTGTCCGTGTATAGAATGAATCAGGATTTTATTCTTTAATAATAAATGTTTATATCGAAAGGGGGCTTATGATACAGCGTAAAGGGATAAGCATTCAGCGGCAGATTGTTGAACAAGAAAGGCAGTTTCCGAAGGCAAGCGGCAGTCTCACCGGTCTGCTCATGGATTTAACCTATGCCGCAAAGGTAATTTCCCGGGAGGTAACCAAGGCAGGGTTAGTTAATATACTTGGTTTAACAGGGAGTGAAAATATCAGTGGGGATGAGGTTAAAAAGTTAGATGTATATGCACACGACAAGCTGTATACCGCAATGAGCCACGGGGGGCATCTATGCATCATGGCATCTGAAGAGACGCCTGATTTAATCCCCATCCCTGAACAATATCCAAAGGGGAAGTACGTACTACTCTTTGACCCGCTTGACGGGTCATCCAACATTGATGCAAATGTAAGCATTGGAACCATATTTTCCATCCATAGAAAGAAATCACCCGGCACAAATGGCACATTAGAGGATTGTCTCCAGAAGGGCACAGAACAGGTAGCCGCTGGATATATAGTTTATGGCTCAAGCACCATGCTTGTTTACACTACCAGGCAGGGCGTGCATGGTTTTACGCTTGACCCAAGCGTGGGGGAATTCCTTCTTTCACATGAAGATATAAAGATGCCTGCTAAAGGGAAGATATATAGCATTAACGAAGGAAATGCCCATTTCTGGGACGAAGGCACCAGGAAGTATGTTGATTATCTAAAGGACAAAGACCCCGCTACCGATAGACCATATTCGCTCCGTTATATTGGCTCGCTTGTAGCCGACTTCCACAGAACGCTTCTTTATGGAGGCATATTCCTTTATCCAGCCGATTATAAAGACCCAAAGAAGCCCAAGGGAAAACTCCGCTTATTATATGAGGCTGCCCCGCTTGCCCTTGTCTGTGAGCAGGCTGGCGGATTAGCCACTACAGGCAGGGAAAGGATACTCGATTTACAGCCCACAGAACTCCACCAGAAGGTCCCGCTCATTATGGGCAGTAAGGAAGACGTGCTAACGTATCAGAAATTTTTTAGAGGTTAAAAGATTTGAATGGGTTCAAATATGCTGGGAACATTAAATGACAACCTATTAGTTTAAAGAGATTTTATTATGGAAAATCGCGACTTAGCCATTCCGCTATACCTTGATACTAACACATTGCTGGACTTACTCGCTTCAATCGAAGGTGGTTTCAGCATGGTTGAAAAAATAACAACACGTTCTGCTGATTCCAAAACTACAGAGTTGTCAGGAGGAACTGAGTTCGGTATAGCGAATGTTTTTAATATTTTGAAAATAAACCTTAAAGGTTCAGGAACAAAAACAAAGGACCAGCAATTAGGAGAAGAACGCGAAGTACAACGTTATCATACATATGGTTCTTTACTGAATCGTTTGAGAACAAACCTTATGGAAGCAGAATTAGTTAAAAAGATCGTAGATGATAAGGCTTGGGAGAAGGTTAATACATCAGAGTTCGTTGAGGTTCGAGGAAAGTTTGTGCCTAATCCATTACGTGTTTCGTTACAGATTATAAACCGTTTACTTGGCATGATTTTACCTTTTCGTAGCTTTGATCTCACTTCTGAGGGTAAGGCGCACCAACCACAAAAGAAAGCTAAACAGGAAATTCAACAAATTCAAAACATGCAAAAGATTTTTGAAGGTATTATTAAGAATTTTGAACATGAGAGTATCTATACTTACCTCGTTGAATTGACAGCATTGCCAGGGCATAGAACGGTAGTTTATCTTTTTACGGAATATCTTCGTGACCGTTCGAATACTGAGTTACCCTATAGCGAATTTCGAGTACTCGGTAAGGTTGTAAAGAAAATAACAGAAAAAGATGATTCGATTGACTTGCTTCGAGGCTCTGCACTTTCTGGTGTTAGCGAAGAAATTCTTTCCCCGTTATTAGACGCACTGCGGCAAGTTGGCGAGCAAGGTATCAAAATTCCTAACCTTGTTACAAAAGTTGAAGCACCAGCAATTCAAATTATTCCGATTGCTGTCTATGTTTAATGATACGATGTAGGGCCAACAGTAGGCTAACGAGAATGTAGTAAAAGCATTAAAATGTGTTTTAACAAGGAGGAAAAGATGAGTGTTGTTAAGGAACAGGTTATTGAGCTAATAAAATCACTTCCCGATGATTGTACACTTGAAGACATTCAGTATCATCTTTATGTGCGTGAGAAGGTTGAACGGGGTATACGCGCTATTGATGAGGGTCGTTTGGTCTCACAGGAAGAAGTTGAAAAAAAGGTCAAAGAGTGGCTAAAGTTATCTGGACAGAACCAGCGCTAAAAGATCTTCACGATGTCATAGAGCATATTGCTGAAGATTCTCAAATTTATGCCGAAAGATTTGGTATCCGTGTAGTCGAAGCTCCGAGGCGCTTGGTGCAGTTTCCTTATTGTGGTCGTGTAGTTCCTGAATTTAAGGACGAGAATATTCGAGAACTAATCTATGGTTCTTATCGGATTATATATTTGATTCGGCAAGATGTATGTTATATTACAGCAATAATTCATGGAAGTCGGGATATTTTACGCCATTTAAAACCCGGGGATTGGGACGTATCATAACAAGACTGTAAATAGGTTTGCATACAAATGATATACCTTGACAACGCTGCTACAACGTATCCTAAACCTGAATGCGTGTATGCAAAGATGGATGAGTTCTTCAGGAAGTGCGGGGCGAATCCTGGCAGGGCTGCTTATAAAACAGCCGTTGATTCAGGTCGTGAGATGGAGCAGACCCGGCATATCCTCGCAAAGTTCTTCGGCGTAAAGGATATTAACCGAATCATCTTTACGTTTAATGCTACAGATGCCTTGAATATTGGTATTAAAGGTTTGTTGAGGCAGGGCGACCACGTAATCACTACTTATCTTGAACACAATTCCGTCTCTCGACCGCTGCAAGGGCTGGAAGAAAAGGGTGTAATTTCAGTGGCAAGAATTGAGCGGCAAAATGGTTCCTCCATTGATGCCGATGCGATAAAAAAAGCAATCACACCAAAAACAAAACTTGTTGTGCTCACACACGTCTCTAACGTCTTAGGTACGATTCAACCAATTGAGGAGATTGGCAGGCTCGTACGTGAAAAGGATTTGATATTCATGGTAGATGCGGCACAGTCGTCAGGCGTTTGCCATATAGACGTTGAGAAGCAGTGTATAGATTTACTTGCATTTACGGGCCATAAAGGGCTTTTTGGTCCCCCTGGAACGGGAGGGCTATTCGTGGGGGAGCGTGTTAATCTGGCGCCATTTAGAGAGGGGGGCACGGGTGTTGACCCTGAGTCCTTTTCCCAACCCGAAGCATTTCCCCATAGGTTAGAAGGTGGAACGCCCAATTTTGTTGGAATCGTAGGTCTGCGGGCAGGTGTTGAGTTCGTTCTTAATGAAGGAATTGGTAAGATTAGGAAGCACGAAGAAAGACTTGCAAAAAAAATTGTCGAAGCGCTTGAGGGTGATGAGAGATTTTCTCTCTATGGGATAATCTCCCCCTATCCCCCTTTAGCAAAGGGGGGAGCAGAAGGGGGGATTGAAAAGGTTGGCATTGTATCTTTGAATGTCAGGAACCTGTCACCTTCTGAGGTAGGAGCAATGCTGGATAGCTCATTTAACATAGCCGTTAGAACGGGCCTTCATTGCGCCCCGCTCGCCCACAAAAACATAGGGACTTTTCCTGATGGAACTGTTAGAATAAGCCCCGGGTACTTTAATACAGACGATGAAATAGAAGAGGCGATTACTGCACTAAAGAAAATTGCTGGCACATAGATAA
>JACQHT010000058.1 GCA_016198835.1 Planctomycetota bacterium
ATGTATCAGGTTAGTATATCATGTGTCTTTCGTAGAAGAATTTTGTTTTTCGTTCAGTTATGGCTGTATATTTTTAGGTTTCCTCAGAAACTCATGGCTAACTTATTCGATGAAATATTTTAGAAGTTAGCATCTCTTACCCGAATCCCGATGGGGGAACAGTTGCAGTCCTCCATTTCCATTTCTTCTACAAACCATCACTCCCCTCAAGATATTCCTTAACAAGACATTCATGCGCTTACTGTCATCTATGAAAAAGTTGTGCAAATACTTTTTAGAACCACCCATCTATTTTAATTAGATACAACGAATTGTGCCCCTACATATTTTTCTATCGTGTGTATTGCAGAAATGCTTCTGGCAGGGCATCAAGGATATCGGAGGCGATCATCGAGATTTCGCCTTTCTCTTTGGCTGCAATATCGCCGGCAAAACCGTGCAGATAAACGCTTAGTTGCGTAGCCTCAAACCCTATAAGGGCAGGTTTAAAACCTGCCCCTACTGCCTGTCCAATCAGTCCACCAATCATTCCAGTAAGCACATCCCCTGAACCAGCGGTAGCCATGCCGGGATTGCCCGTCTTGTTTATATAGTAACAGTTTTTGTCTATAACAAGGGTGTTAAAGCCTTTTAATACCAGGATTACATTTTCTCTTGGTTTAACAAATTGTCGGGCAATTTCAAGGCGATTCTTTTGCACATCCCCAGCGCTTTGTAATCCGACGAGACGAGCCATCTCTCCCGGATGCGGGGTAAGTACAATATTTTCTTTTATCCTATTAAGAACGTCAACATTTCCAACAAGTGCATTTATGCCGTCTGCATCGAGGACTATGGGTTTATTAATCTGTTCGAGTAGTTGTAAAATCAAATGCTTTGTGTCTGGATGTTGTGAGAGACCCGGTCCCATTACAACAACGTCATAGTTTTCGATTAAATCAAGGATAACGTTCTTTGCATCCTTTGATAGGGTTTTAGCGTTTGTTTCTGGCAAAGGGCGAGTCATGACGCAGGTTAATTTTGATGCCATTATAGGATTGAGGCTTTCAGGGATACCGAGTGTAACAAGCCCAGTGCCTGAGCGTAAAACTGCTTTGGCGCAAAGATACGCTGCGCCTGTCATACCAACAGAACCGGCAAGCACAAATACACGACCGTAATCACCCTTGTGGGTATCAGGTATTCGTGAGGGAATTTTCGGTAGTTTCTTTATCTGGCGCATAATAAGTGAAATTCTCTGGTTGCTTACGAAATTTTTGCTTCCTGATTAATGAGTGATGCTACATAGCCTGCGCCAAAGCCGTTGTCTATATTTACGACTGCGACGCCTGCTGCGCAGCTATTTAACATGGTAAGTAAAGGCGCTATGCCGAGAAAGCTTGCGCCGTAACCAACACTTGTCGGTACTGCAATTACGGGTCGTTCTACCAGTCCGCCGACCACGCTTGCCAAGGCACCCTCCATCCCTGCCACGACAATTATCACATTAGCCCGTAAAAGTTCTTTATGGCTTTTAAACAGCCTGTGGATGCCAGCAACGCCAACATCGTAAAGCGTTTCTACCCTGTTTCCCATAATCTCTGCCGTTACCCTCGCTTCTTCCGCAACTGGAATGTCAGATGTGCCAGCAGAAATAATTAATATCAGTCCCTTTTGTATCTTGAGGTGGGTTTTCTTTATTGTAATTGTTTTAGCCAGTTCATTAAACTGGGCATCGGGATACCTTTCAAGTATTGCCTTATATATTGCTTCGTTAGCCCGTGTGGCAAGGAGGTCACTGCCACCTTTAAGTATTTGCCCTGCAATCTCGATTATTTGCTTAGTCGTTTTACCCTGACAAAAAATCACTTCTGGAAATCCACAACGAATAGACCTGTGGGCATCCACCTTTGCAAAGCCGAGGTCGCTAAACGGCAGAGATTTTAAGCGCTTAAGCGCCCCCTCAACCGTAATCTTACCCTCTTTGACCTTTTTAAGTAAGTCCTTAACTATGCTAATATCCATAAAAAATTCCTAACGGAAGATGTGAGATATAAGACGAATAGACGTCTATTTGTTTAGCTGTTTCCCGTCTCCAGTTTTTTTAATGATACGTGTCCCTTTAATACAGGCTTTTCCATGACACACAAACGGGTCTACAGTTATTCTTTTTTTTAAGACCATACCCTTCCTTACCTCTTCTCTAAAATATATATTGATCATTGAAAAATGAATTTTTATAACGATTGTTTATACCGTTTTCTTATACTCTCATTAAGTATACCCTAAACAGAATGATATGTGCCTCTTCTGTTATGCTACTTATAGTCTGTAGACATATTGTCTACACCTGTTGATAATAGCAAAAAATGCAATCAAAAGCAAATGACCTTGAAACTTTTGGAACAAACGTAAGACGCATAAGAGAAGCACTGGGTATTTCCCAAGAGGAACTCGCCTACCGTGCTGGTCTCCATCGCACATATATCGGAGGTATTGAACGTGGAGAACGTAACCTCAGTCTAATCAATATTGTCAGATTGGCACGGGCCCTTGGAACTAAGTCATCAGAACTTTTCCGAGGGATCAAATGAGTTCTAAAAGTTCCCCATACCAAGGCTTATCACCTAGACAATGGATGCAAAAGACCCAAGCGTTAATTCGTGCTCATCCTCTAAATACTGATGAAGCAGTAGAAATTGTCCTTAAGGTTTGGGATGAGATAATGACATCAGCCATTGGAAGCAAGCCGTTCAAAATAGGAATAGATTTGCTTCCTAAGCCACAAATAATGGCTTTTTTCCTTCACGAACTTATCCCATTGGAACTTGCTACTCGTCATCCAAAGATCTGGCGAGGGGACAAATCGGCAGACGAAAAGGACCTTGTATACATACCTGATCAGTCGTTCTCCGTAGAAATAAAAACTTCCTCACACCCAACACAGATTTTTGGAAACCGAAGTTTCGCACAAAAGCCTGCGACAGCTAAGAAAAGCAAGTCTGGTTACTGCCTTGCCATAAACTTTGAGAAGTTCAGTCCTACCAATACCAACCCGAAGATAACTCGAATTCGATTTGGGTGGTTGGACCATGAGGACTGGACTGGACAAAAGGCACCTACAGGGCAACAAGCACGACTCTCTGCAGACGTTGAGAAGTACAAACTTCTTCAACTATACTCTTGCGAATAGCTTTCCCTGAGCGTCTTCTGCTGCCTTCTTTTTCAGGTATTTGTCTATTCTCATCGCTGCTATCTCTACATAATCTGGTCTAGTTTCAAATCCAAATACGGGTCTAAAATTACGAAGACACGCTTCAGCAGTGGAACCAGACCCCATAAATGGATCCATGACTAATTCACCTTTATTGCTGCATGCCTTTACTATCCTGTCGACCACAGCAATAGGAAACTGTGCTGGGTGATTAGTACGTTCCTTGGAAGCTCGGTTTGTACCGGAAGTTACTTTTGGAAACTGCCAAACATCGGTCGGATTCTTACCTAAGGGATTGCATTTGAGCTTTCCGTGTTTCTTTTGATTAAGGTATTTGACATTTTTGTCCCGAATGTCCTCAAGATTGAACGTGTAATTGTAGGGGTCCTTTACACACCATAGAAATTTTTCATTGCGAGGTGAAAAAGACCTTCTTGCTGCCACTCCTGCTCCGTAATTCCAGACCACTTCTTGGATAATGTAGAAAGGAATATGATCCCATAGGAAATAAGGAATAGGCAACGACTTTGCCTTTTCGGGTACTTCTAAGTAACCCAAATTTAGCCAGAAAGCACCCTGAGGAGATGTTATTCGATAGACCTCATTTATCCACGATTCACACCAATTGAGATATTCTTCCAGTTCCATCCGTTTTTCATATTCCTTCCCTATATTGTAAGGAGGACTCGTTACTGTTAGAGAGACTATGGAATTGGGAAGCTTTTTCAAGAATTCTAAACAGTCGCCACAATAGATACGAACACCTGAACAACTAAATGAGGCTTCGCCTATAATTGACGTGAGAACATCCAAAGATGTTCCTTTCGATATGGAAATAGTTACTTTATCATTCATGCTACCTATAGTATTCATTTCTATTCTTTGTGTCAAGCATAAAAGTTAATCTTGTAGGGCTAAAATGTTTAATTAGGATGCAGACAACCCATTCATCTTCCAAGCGAAATTTGGAATGTGGCTTAAAGCCCTTAAGGTATTGCTTCTACATTAAGGCTTGCAAAGTCCTTTTGCATGTATTTGTGGCAAGCAATGCCGGCAAAAATGTCGTATTCTACCGCTACTTGTTTCTTATGAACCTTCTTTTAGCTAATAAACTTCATCATCCGTCCCAATTTCTATTAGGAATATGTCGTCTTCTCGTTTACCTGACGGCAGGCATAGGCACAGGTAAAGGTAAAGGATTCTTTTTCTTTACCTTTACCTGATTTGGAAAACTCACGCATAAAGTCATCCACTGTACCTCGTCTAACCTCGCCTCGCACATATTCCTTCTTTGCCTTTTTAATACTCTGGGCAAGTCTATCCCTTTGCTCCTCTATTAAACGATTTCTAACAATCTCAATTAGTGATTCTCTTTGCTCTTTGGGCAAGGATTCAATACTCTCAAGAACCTTACTAAAAGTAATACCTTTCATCTTCTCTCACCCCCCTCCTAACCGTACGTGGCAAAATTATACAACCAGCGTCTGCAACTTACATCAAAAATAATTACCTATTTTCTCAAGGTATCGCTTCTACGTCAAGGCTTGCGAAGTCCTTTTTAAGGTATTTGTGGTATGCAAGCCCGGCGACCATTGCGGCGTTGTCGGTGCAGAGGCGTAGAGAGGGGTAATAAAAAGGTACACTCCTGGCACTTGCCGCTTCTTGTAACTTATAACGAAGTCTTGAATTTGCCGCAACGCCGCCACCTATGATTATCCCTTTAGCCTTATTTTTTTCAAGGGCTAATAGTGTTTTATCTATGAGGACGTCTATTACAGCCTCCTGAAAGCTGGCTGCAAGGTCGGCAACATCCTGGGTGCTGAACCTGCGGTGTGTTTGCATGTCCTTACCATAGCAGTGATACAATACCGAGGTCTTTAATCCGCTAAAACTAAAGTCTAACGAATCCTTTTCAATGTATGCACGGGGAAAAGGAACGGCATCGGGATTGCCCGTCCGTGCAACATTATCAATGTAAGGACCCCCTGGATAGCCCAATTCAAGGAGCTTTGCCACCTTGTCAAAGGCTTCCCCTGCTGCGTCATCTATTGTGCCACCGAGTAAGGCATGGTTCGTTACACCTTGCGTCAGGAAAAGTGTTGTATGTCCACCTGACACTATAAGGCTAACGACGGGATACTGAATATTTTCATGTTCAAGATGACTGGCATAGATATGTCCATGGAGATGGTTGACCGCTACGAGGGGAACATCCAGCACCCATGCAATGGATTTTGCAGCGGTAAGACCTATAAGTAAAGCGCCAATCAGTCCGGGTGTGTTTGTAGCAGCAATTGCATCAAGGTCTTTTAAGTTTACACCTGCATCAGTCAGGGCACTGTTTATTACAGGTATTATGGAATCAAGATGTGCACGACAGGCTATTTCAGGCACTACGCCCCCAAATCTAAGGTGTAATGCATCCTGTGAGGCAATGATGTTTGAGCGAATTATTTTGCCGTCTTCTACCACCGCAGCAGACGTGTCATCACACGATGTCTCAATGCCAAGGATTAACATAAGAGTTGAGCGTTAAGAGTTGAGAGTTAAAAAATCGCTACTTACAAATCACGACCTCCTTCAACAAACTAAAGTTCGTTGTTTACCATCACCCAGCTTTAAATTGTTTGGAATATATTTGTATTCCCTTCATGACATTGACGGCACGCTCAAGTTGTGCATCCACAAATTTTGTCTTTTCAGCATCTTCGCCATCTTTTTGTGGTTGTTGATTTCCACCATTGTTTCTGATATCGCCTACGTTGACGCGTGAAAGATGCTCGTGGAGGGCTTTTACTTCAGCAAGTGCAAGTTCAACCTTAATGTCTGGTTCTATACCCAATTCATGAATTGAGGCGCCAGAAGGTGTGTAATACTTTGCCGTAGTGAGCTTGAGGGCTGATTTTCCTTCTTCAATCGGAATAAGGCTTTGAACGGAACCCTTTCCGAATGTTTTAAGACCCAGAAGAAGCCCTCTTTTGTGGTCTTTTATTGCGCCTGCAACAATCTCTGATGCGCTGGCGCTCCCATTGTTGACCAATGCTATCAGTGGAAAATCAGGGTAAGTATCCTTTCCTTTCGCCATATATATAACGTTTTGTGATTCTTCACGTCCCTTTGTAGAAACAATTACACCTTCTTTAATAAATCTATCAGCTACGGCAACTGCCGTATCAAGAAGTCCACCAGGATTAAACCTTAAGTCAATTATCAATGCGCTCATTCCTTTATCAAGCAATTCCTTTACAGCGGTATCCATTTCCTGGAGTGTATTCTCCTGAAAACTGGTTAGAGCAAAGTAACCAATCTTATTGTCTTCGTCAACGATTCTTGCGCCTCGAACACTCTTGACATGAATTATGGCACGCTCAATGGTTATATCTACAGGGGCAGTATCTCCTTCGTGAAGGACGGTAATTGTAACCTCGGAGCCTGGTTTGCCACGAAGCCTTTTTATCGCACTACGAATGGATATGTTCTCGGTAGATTCGTCCTCAATTTTAAGGATTTTATCGCCAATCAGTACCCCAGAATTAAATGCAGGTGAACCAATAATTGGGGTTATGACAGTGAGAATTCCATCCTTAACTATAACCTCGATGCCAAGACCTCCAAATTCGCCCTCAGTTTCAATCCTTAACTCCTCAAGCTCCTCAGGGCCAATATACTGACTATACGGGTCAAGACCTTCGAGTATGCCACGAAATGCGTTGTGAAGCAAATCCTTCAGGGTAACCTCATCAACATATTTGTCCTTAACCTCTTTAACGACCTTTACCAGTTCCTCAAAGTTCAGAAAATAGTTGTCCTCGGTCTGCGCCTGAGGAGGTGGAGGTGTCTGGGCATACGTCCAGCTAAAGCCAAACGTCAAAACAATAATTAATAAGAAATTAATAAAAGTACGTCTTCGCATTTACATTTCTCCATTCTGTACCGTAAAGAATCCGAGAGTTTAAGGGTTCATTAAACTCTTAAACTCTGTAATTGTTGAACCTTTCTTTTGATGACTTGCCTAACGGCGTTAACAATGTCCTGTGCAGTCAAGTGGTAATGTTTAAAGAGCACCTCTGGTTCACCTGACTGGCCAAAGCGATTATCAATTCCTATAAACTCCATTGGGGTAGGATGCTCCCGTGCTAATATAGCAGCGACTGCGCTTCCTAACCCCCCATCTAATACGTGCTGTTCAGCGGTGACTATAGCGCCAGTTTCCTTAGCAGCTTTTATTAGAATTTCTTTATCAATTGGTTTTAGTGTGTGCATGTTAATAACCGCAGCCTTTATACCTTCATTATCGAGAATACTTGCCGCATCAAGGGCATTAGCTACAAGAGCGCCACATGCTACGATAGTAACATCGTCGCCCTTTTTGAGTAATATACCACGCCCGATTTTATATTCGTCTTCTGGCTTGGTTATTATAGGAACAGGGGCGCGTCCTAATCGGATGTAAACAGGTCCATTATATTCGGAGGCAGCAAATACCGCCTTTCTCGTTTCTACTGCATCGCATGGTTCGATAACCGTCAAGGTTGGGATAGCCCTCGTTATAGCAATATCTTCAATAGCTTGATGCGACGAACCATCCCCACCGACTGCAACACCACTATGCGTTGCCACTATCTTCACATTAAGGCTACAGTATGTCACCGTATTTCTTATTTGTTCCCATGCCCTACCAACGGCAAAGATGCAAAATGTACTCACAAATGGTATTTTACCGCATGTTGCCAGACCTGCGGCAGTATTCATCATATTTGCCTCGGCAACCCCCATATTAAAGAATCTTGTGGGGAATTTCTTGGAGAACTCTGCAGTAGTGGTTGACTTTGATAAGTCTGCGTCGAGTACTACTATATTGGTATTCTTTTCGCCGAGTTCGAGCAATGCCTTACCATAGGCAACACGAGTGGCTATCTTTTCTGTCATATTTCATTCCTACCGCCCAGAAAACGGCAGATTTTAACCTTTTTCAAGCTCAGCAAGCGCCTTTTCGGCTTCCACAGGATTAGGCGCCTTACCGTGCCATTCAACATGGTTTTCCATAAACGACACACCCTTACCTTTTACAGTCCTGGCAATTATAGCTGTAGGCATCCCTTTGGTTTCTTCTGCCTCATCGTAGGCGTTAAGGATTTGCTGAAAATCGTGTCCATTTATTACTATAACATGCCAGCCAAAGGCACGCCATTTATTTGGAATAGGCTCGGGTGACAAAATATCCTTTATAGGTCCATCAATTTGTAATCCATTATTATCAATGATAGCACAAATATTGTCGAGTTTGTAGTGGCCAGCAGCCATTGCTGCCTCCCAGACCTGCCCTTCTTCAGTTTCGCCGTCTCCCAACATGACATATACCCTGTAACTTTTTCCATCTAATCTTCCAGCGAGAGCCATTCCAACACCAACAGATAAGCCCTGCCCCAAAGAACCGCTTGATATTTCTATTCCGGGTGTCCTTTTCATATCAGGATGGCCCTGTAACATACTGCCAAATTGTCTTAACGTGTCAAGTTCGCTGACCGGGAAATAGCCCCTTTCTGCCAGTGTTGCATATAAAGCAGGGCATCCATGCCCTTTTGACAGCACAAATCTATCGCGGTCTTGCCAGTTAGGCTTACGAGGGTCATGATTCAATTTTCCATAATAAAGGGCAACGATAAGGTCTGTTGCAGAAAGTGAACCCCCAGGATGACCCGACCCTGCCTTTGCTAACATCCTGATAATGTGCTTACGAATTATCCTTGCACGCATTTTGAGTTCTGAAATATCACGACAAAATGATTGTAGCATATAAATTCCCAATTATTAAGTGTAATTATCTGTGGGTGAGGGTTGGTGGGCAGGGTCGGAATCGAACCGACCACACCAGGATTTTCAGTCCTGTGCTCTACCAACTGAGCTACCTGCCCCCTATTTAGTTCATAGTTCATAGTTCATAACTATAAACTATGAGCTATGAGCCATGAGCTAATTATAGATGGTATGTCATTAATTTGTCAATGCCTTTTTGCTCATGATTTTTGATAATTCCGTAGTGTCGTTTTTTATTTGTGCCTTTAACGCTTCTGCGCTCTCAAACTTTTTTTCATCCCTTAACCTTGATAAAAATTGCACCTCCAAAACCTCTCCATAAATTTCATCATTAAAGTCGAGTATGTGTACTTCAATACAACTTCCATCAGATTCGGCTGTCTCTTGCTGACCCTCAAAGGTTGGTCTATTACCTATATTGGTAAGGGCATAATATTCAATATTATTAAGTTTTACCTTTGATGCATAAACCCCGTCAGGTGGTTTTACCTCGTGATGTAAATCAAGATTAGCCGTTGGATAGCCAAGGTTACTTCCCCGTCCGACACACCGAACTACTGTGCCTAAAACAGAAACTGGCCTTCCCAACATCTTCTCTGCCCCAATTAAGTCTCCCGAAATAATTTTCTGCCTGATTAAGGTGCTACTTACAATTTCGCCATCGATTTTTACAGGCAGGCATGAACGGACGTCGAATCCATATTTCTCACCAAGTTTTCGTATAAAATGTGTGTCTCCCCGCCTACCCTTGCCGAATGAACAATCGAACCCTAACACCATTCCCTTTGAGGCAAGCCAGCCAGAAATAATCTGGCGAACAAAATCTTCCGTGCTCATTTCTGCAAGCTTGTGGTCGAACTCAAGTACAACTGCAAGGTCTATGCCCATTCGTTCAAGGAGAACCAGACGATGCTCAAGCGATGTAATAGAGGAATGAGGACGATTTGTGAGGAAGCTTTTTGGATGGCGGTTGAATGTAATAACTACTGATTCACCACCTTTTTCTTTTGCCCAGCGTATAGCCCTCCCTATTACTTTTTGGTGGCCAAGATGAACACCGTCAAAAAATCCTATAGTAACAATAGGCCATCGAAGTTCTCTTGGCAATTTTCCTGTTCCAAAAACAGTGTTCATACATTTATAGGTTATAGGTCCTGGGTTATAGATATTTTTTACCTATTACCTAATTACCTATCACCTATCATCTACGACCTATCGAGGCTTACATAGAATATCTGGCTTCTAACTTTGCCTTCTGACTCAGGCTGTCTATCCACCGTATCATGAAGGCTTCCTGTTTTTCTGCGAGGTATATTTTAAGAATTCTATCCTCTCCTTCCTCAAATTTGCCTTTATCAGCCTCTTTTTTATCAACAAGTGATATTATATAACAGGTCTTTTCGCCCCTCTCTTCAACGACAATTGCAACGTCTTCTTTTTTGATACCGAATGCCTTGGATGCCACATTTGGCCTATCGCCGTGAAGGGCTGGAATGTAGCGGGAAAGAAAGTCGCCTGAGTAAATAGGTCTTGAGAAATAATCTGTTTCGCTATGTTCTACTGTAACCTTTTGCGCTTCATTGCCGGGGCGGGCTACGGTAGGTCCTTGTTTTACAATCTCAAAAAGCGCTGCTTCTAAAATTTTTACTCCTTCATCAAAGTTTCCATCTTTCATCTTTTCCATACAGATTTCTGCCAGTTCTCTCATCTTTCTCAAAGCTTTTTCTTTCCTGAGGTCCATTTCAACCCTGTTGCGTATCTCTGCTAATGGCGGTGCACCTGGGGGCTTCCTATCAACAACCTGGAAGATAAATCTGCCCTCTGAACAGTCAAAGGGTGGGGTTGGGTCATATTTTTCTCTCTCAAACGCCATAAGAGCGAGCTTATCTGTTCCGTGGATAATTTTATGTGCTTCTTTCTTTTCAAAGTAAGCGGTTATGTTATAGGTTAGAGAAGACTTCTTGGCAAGTTCTTCAAAACTGGTACGCTCCGTCTTACCTAATTCGGTTGTGATTTGGTCGTCAACCTTATTTACGAGTTCAATTGCCAATTCTTCTGCTTTTTGCCTTTTTAGTATATTGTTTATTTCTTCCTTTACCTCATCAAACGGCTTATAAGAGTCCTGAGTCTTGGGTCCAGAGTCTTGAGTCAAAGCGTCTTGACTCTTGACTCCTGACTCCTGACTCGCTGACTCTAACTTGTATTTCGTGTTTTTGTTATCTTCGTAGTATTTTCGTACTTCCTCCTCTGAAACCGATACACGTTCCTTCAGGTCATCGTATCTTGCCATTATGTACTCTATTTTTACCTTTTCCAGTTCCTTGTAACCCGGAATGCCCTCAAAGGTATTTGGAAATGTGTCGCAGTGTTCATTATAAAAGGACTGAATTTCATCATCGTTAATTTCCATATAATCAACAATATCCTTCGCCTTAAGGGCAATATATTTAACCTTTGCCTGTTCATTTTGCCAGGAATACTTCTGCCACGCCTCCTCAGAACTAACTTTGATAGAGTCTCTAATGAAGCGGTCCAACTTTTCTATTAGAAATGCCTCACGTATTGTCTGTAAAAGTTGAGCCTCACCAACACCAAAGCTATCACAAAGGATGGCAACTATTCGGTCCACAGGTATGTTAATTTGCCCGCCAAAAAGTCTGGCACCCATCATCCTGATGCCTTCTAACACCTCTTCGTCGCTAATCCTTATGCCCAATCTCTCTGCCTCACGCACAAGCATTAACTGCTTCCAAACTGTCTCCCCTATGGGGGTTGGAGATTGCTGTAAAAATACTCTACTCCATCTCCTGATGGCGTCATTAAATTCATTTTGAGAAATATCTTTTCCAAAGATTGTCCCGACGGGCTTCTCCCCAAACTGGCGGGAAAGCATGCTAATTGCAGGGCCAATACCCCAGGCGGCCATTAACACAACAACAAATAGACCAAGAAACTTTTTCTGATTTTTTCTAAACCAATTCGAATCAAATTTCATGCTTACCTCTGCTGTATTTTGAATTAGATTGTAAAGTGTTATTCATCGGATTACAATATACATCATTATTATAATTTGTCAATTATACATTATCAAATGCTTTTTGCAATGGATAATTATGCTAACTTAAATTCAGACTTCTCTAAATGTTTTAAATCAGGATGTTTCTAAATGTGGTTAACAATCAGCCTTCTAAAATAGACATTGCACATTTGAGTGAAGCAATGTCAAATTTTTAGCCCGTTAATTTTCTTGACAGTGTTGGTTAGATTTGATTAAATAAAGTACATAAAGTGTGTAGTAATATGGCAGTAAAAAGCATGTCCGCAGATAGGCTTTTCACCATATTTTAAATATAATTTCTTGACTGAGGAAGGTTTGTAACTTTCCTCAAAAAGGTAAAATAATATGCTTTTTTCGAATACTTTAGGCAAGGTCTTTGGTTCGTCTAATGAGCGGATAGTGCGCAGATTGTACCCCATTGTTGAACATATTAATTCGTTTGAGCCAAAGATGCAAAAATTGACAGATGCCGAACTCAGGCAAAAGACCGATGAGTTCAAGATGAGAGTCTCAAAGGGTGAGACCCTCGACGATATTTTGCCTGAGGCTTTTGCTGTCGTCAGGGAGGCAAGCCGTCGAATACCCACTACGCCAGACCCCAGAATATTACCCAAGGCAATGAGGCACTTTGATGTACAGCTTATTGGCGGCATTGTGCTGCATCAGGGAAAAATCGCAGAGATGCAAACCGGTGAAGGAAAGACCCTCGTTGCAACCCTGCCCGCGTACCTTAATGCGCTTACCCGCAAGGGCGTCCATATTGTCACCGTAAACGATTATCTTGCAAAAAGGGACAGAGACTGGATGGGTCCTGTTTACGAAGCCCTCGGTTTAACAGTGGGAGCAATCCAGTCAAACCAGGAATACAATGAAAAGAGGGCTGCCTACCAGTGTGATATTACATACGGTACAAATAATGAGTTTGGCTTCGACTACCTCCGTGACAATATGAGGGCAAGGCTGGAAGAGCAGGTGCAAGTCAGTCGTGGACTTAACTATGCCATTGTTGATGAGGTTGACAGCATCCTCATTGATGAAGCAAGAACCCCCCTCATAATTTCAGGTCCTGCCGAGGAATCCACAGAGAGATATTATAGAGCCGACACAGTAGCTCGCAGGCTCAAACCGGGAAAACATTTTGAGATAAAGGAGAAGGAAAAAGCCACCCACCTTACTGAAGAAGGTATAGAAGAGGTCGAAAAGCTGTTGGGCGTTGAGAGCATATATACTGATAAAAATATGGACTGGCCCCACTTCATTGAACAAGCCCTTCGTGCACATCACCTTTTTAAAGGGGACAGGGACTATATTGTACAGGGCAGAGAGGTTGTTATTGTGGATGAATTTACGGGGCGATTAATGGATGGCAGGGTATGGAGTGATGGCTTACATCAGGCAGTACAAGCCAAGGAGCGATTAAGAGTAAAGGAGGAAAACCAGACGCTTGCCACAATTACCCTGCAGAACTTCTTCAGACTTTATAAAAAACTTGCTGGAATGACGGGGACGGCAGCCACTGAGGCGGCTGAATTTGACAAGATTTATGGTCTTGAGGTCGTAACTATCCCCACTAATAAGCCTTTGATAAGATACACCAATCCTGATAGGGTCTTCCGAACCGAAAAGGAGAAGTTCGACGCTATAGAGGAGGAGATAAAGGAAATCAATCAGACAGGCAGGCCCGTACTTGTTGGCACCGTCTCAATCGAAAAATCAGAAATACTCAGCAACAGGCTCAGAAGACTTGGAATAGAGCATGAGGTGCTTAATGCAAAGCAGCATGCACGGGAAGCCGTGATTGTGTCTAAGGCTGGCCAGATGAACACCGTTACCATTGCTACGAACATGGCTGGCAGGGGAACAGACATTGTACTGGGCGAAGGTGTTGCCAAATTGGGGGGGCTCCATATTGTTGGGACAGAGAGGCATGAGGCGCGCAGAATAGATAACCAGCTAAGAGGACGTGCAGGCCGTCAGGGGGACCCGGGCTCATCCAGATTCTACGTTTCCCTCGAAGACGACTTGATGCGCATATTTGCATCTGAAAGGGTGAGTTCGATACTTAAGAAATTTGGTATGACGGAGGGTATGGCAATAGAGCACTCCATGATTACCAAATCAATCGAGAGAGCCCAGAAAAAGGTTGAGGAACACAACTTCGAGATACGAAAACATCTCCTTGAGTATGACGAGGTAATGGATGAACAACGAAAGTCCATCTATGGCTGGCGGCAAAATGTTCTGGAAGGGAAAAATCTCAAAGAAGACATGCTCAGACTGATAAAAGAAAGTGCCCTCGATTCGGTTGATTATTATCTAAATCTCAAGTTAGAGTCGGGCGAATGGGACAGTAAAGGTCTTGTAAACTGGTTCCGTCAGAAGTTTGGTACGGAGGTCAATTTAAATAATACAAATGAACTGAGCCGTGAAGATATAGAAAATCTCTTAATAGAAGAGTCTATCAAGGCATACGAGGAAAAAGAAAAATCCATCGGGGAAGTGCAGATGAGAAAACTCGAACAACTCCTCCTCCTCGATAGGGTAGATATAAGGTGGAAAGACCATCTGTATGCGATGGACCACCTGAAATCTGGTATTGGCCTTCGTGGTTATGCGCAGGTGGACCCAAAGGTAGAGTACAAACGTGAAGCGCTGGCAATGTTTGAAAGCATGGGGATGTCTATCAGGGAAGAGGTAACAGACCTTATCTTTAAATTGCAGCTTAGAACCGAGGAAGAAAGTAGACCCAGGGATGTATGGCATGAGGATTCCTTTGTTTATCAGGACTTTTCAGCCTCGGCAAAACAATCCCAGGAAGCCATTGCCAACTCTGAGACCGCAGAACAGAAGCTCGAACCCATCAGGGTTGGACTGAAGGTTGGAAGAAACCAGCCTTGTCCCTGCGGTAGCGGGAAGAAGTATAAACAATGCTGTGGCAAATAAGAGTTGAGAGTTGGTAGTTAAGAGTTCGGAGTTTAAAAACTCGCAACTCACAACTCGTAACTCACAACTCGCAATATGTTATTAGATTTACTTTATCTTGCAGGTATTACCCTGGGGACTCCTTACATACTCCTGAAGATGGCAACCAGCGAGCGATTCCGCGCAGGTTTATCGCAAAGGCTCGGATGGGTGCCTGAGCGAAAGGGACAAGGACCGTGCTTCTGGGTTCATACCGCTTCAGTCGGTGAGGTACTAACGGCAAAAACCCTCATTAATGCAATAGAGGAAGTGCTCCCTGGCTACGATATTGTTATAACCACATCTACTAATACAGGATTTTCTGTAGCGAAAAGAAATTTTGCAGACAAAGAGATTTTCTACTTTCCTCTTGACTTAAGCTGGATAATCAGGAAGGTATTTAATAACATAAAGCCAGCGTGTATTGTATTAATTGAGTTGGAGCTCTGGCCTAATTTATTAATAGCAGCCACACAACAGGGTATACCTGTTGTAGTGATGAATGGCCGTATTTCAGCAAGGTCCGAAAAAGCTTACCAGGTATTGAGTTTTCTTTCAAGAGAATTTGCCAGAGCTTTAACGTCAAAACGTAACCTCTATTGTGCCAGAACTAAGGCAGATGCAGAGTTGTTCCACAAGTTAGGGATAGTGGATGAGCGCATCCTTGTAACAGGCACAATGAAATATGATAATATCTCGACACAGCAAGATGAAGGAGTATCTAACAACTTTGCACGTTTGTTTAATATTAAAAATGCTTCGTTAAAAGCAAGTCCTGAGAACTTGCTTTTAACCCCTGTAATTGTTGGAGGAAGTACGCACGAGGGTGAAGAGGCTGCTTTGTTGAGGGTTTATAAGACCCTTCGTCATAAAATTAATAATTTAAGACTAATTTTAGCCCCTCGACATGTTGAGAGAACAAAGGACGTTGTAAAGTTAATAAAAGCCATGGGTCTTTCTTGTGTTCAAAAGACGCATCTGGATAAAGGCTCAATATCTAACGATGACGCCGTAATCTTAATAGACACAGTGGGTGATTTGGCAAAGATATACTCCTTGGCGAGTTGTGTATTTATAGGAAAAAGCCTATTTGCAAAGGGTGGACAGAACGTTATGGAACCAGCAGGCTTGGGTGTGCCTGTGGTTTGCGGACCGTATATGTACAATTTTAAGGAGGAGATGCAATTATTGCAGGCTAATCAAGCTGTAAAGGTTGTCAACAATGAACAAGAACTCTTAAACACGATTCAGGGTTTTTTAGAAGACCCAAATGCTGCAAAAGAGATGGGACAAAGGGCAAAAAAGGTTGTAATTGAAAGTAAAGGCGCAACTGAGCGCAATATAGCAATCTTAAAAAATCTTTTAGAAGACCTTCGGCTGAGCTCAGTCGAAGCCAAAGAGAGGAAAGTATGAAGAGTGGAAGGCATTTGTTTACATCTGAATCAGTAACAATGGGGCATCCAGATAAGATGGCAGACCAAATCTCTGATGCGGTACTTGATGCTATTCTTGCACAAGACCCTTATGGCAGGGTCGCTTGTGAAACATTGGTCAAAACAGGTCTTGTAATGATAGCTGGAGAGATAACCACAAAAGCCTCTATATCCATTCCTGAGGTGGCGAGGGAAACCATTAAGGAAATAGGTTATACGGATACAAGCATGGGATTCGATTACAATACCTGCGCAGTGCTAACCTGCGTGGATAAACAATCCCCTGATATTGCAATGGGGGTTGATGAAAGCACCCAAAAGGAATTGGGGGCAGGTGACCAGGGGCTGATGTTTGGATACGCTTGTAACGAGACCCCCCAATTAATGCCGCTCCCCATAATGTTAGCCCACGGTCTGGTCATTAAACTTGCAGAGTTAAGGCAGTCTGGTAAGTTATCTTATCTGCGCCCCGATGGCAAAACACAGGTTACTGTAGAGTATGATGACAGTTCTCCAGTTAGAGTAGACACGGTAGTAATCTCTACACAACATGCAGACGATGTGGATAATGAAACAATACATGAAGACATGATAGACCTGGTAGCTAAAAAGGTTATTCCAGCAAAGTACTTAAGTAATACCAAATTTCTCGTAAATCCAACCGGCCGCTTTGTTCGTGGCGGACCCCTTGCAGATTGCGGCTTAACTGGCAGAAAGATAATCGTGGACACGTACGGTGGCAGGGCAAGACACGGTGGCGGAGCATTCTCCGGAAAAGACCCAACAAAGGTTGACAGAAGTGCCAACTACGCTGCACGCCACATTGCTAAAAATATCGTTGCGGCAGGGCTTGCTGATAGATGCGAGGTACAGGTTTCTTATGCCATAGGTATGGTAAATCCTACCTCAGTTCTTGTCCACACCGAAGGAACGGCAAAGATTCCTGAAGAAAGGATAGCCGAACTGGTAGAAAAGCATTTTGATTTGACGCCGACAGGCATCATTAAACGCCTTAACCTCCGCCGCCCAATTTATAAAGAAACCGCTCGCAATGGGCATTTTGGCAGAACTGGAGAGGGATTTACATGGGAAAAGACGGATATGGTTGACATCCTGAGAAAGGAAGCAGGATTGAAATCATCTGAACGGGTGAAAATCCTTTGCCCGACTTAACGAGGAATAATGTTATCTACAACCTCCCCTTCCCCTCCTTCGCAAGGAGGGGATTAAGGGGTGGTCATAATAAAATCATACAAAACAAGGAAAAACATGAACTACGATATTAAAGATATTAATCTGGCAAAGGCAGGAAGACAAAGAATAGATTGGGCTGGAAACGATATGCCAGTTTTAAAACTTGTGAGGCAACGCTTTGAAAAGGAGAAACCCCTGAAGGGGTTAAAGATGTCGGCATGTCTGCATATAACCTCTGAGACTGCTAATCTTGCTCAAACCCTGCAAGCAGGCGGAGCCGATGTCGTACTATGTGCCTCTAACCCTCTGTCAACGCAGGATGACGTAGCAGCATCCCTTGTGAAGGACCTTAATATTCCCACCTTCGCAATTAAGGGAGAGGACAATAAAACCTACTATAAGCACATTAACTCAGCCCTCGACCATAATCCTGATATAACGATGGATGATGGGGCAGACCTTGTTTCTACCATCCATTCTGAACGCAAA
>JACQHT010000060.1 GCA_016198835.1 Planctomycetota bacterium
CCGAGTGGCCAAAGGGGACAGACTGTAAATCTGTTGGCGTAGCCTTCGGAGGTTCAAATCCTCCTCTCCCCACCATTAGTAAGCCCCGTTAGAAAGCTCTCTCTGCCAGAATTAAATTTTCGATGGAGCAAGAACGGCAAACAACAAGACTTTCTAACGGGATAAGCGGGCGTAGCTCAATGGTAGAGCCCCAGCCTTCCAAGCTGGTCATGTGGGTTCGATTCCCATCGCCCGCTTTTTTGCTTGACACTTTTATTTTATTTGGTATAATAAGAAGCTTTCACCAAATAGGTTCATAATTAGGGGGCTACAATCATTATATTTTACTGTAACGCTGCTGTGGCTCAGTGGTAGAGCACGTCCTTGGTAAGGACGAGGTCATGGGTTCAAATCCCATCAGCAGCTTCAAACTACTAACGCTTTTAGAAATCATTCTTACAATGTTAATAAAGCATAATTACTTATATGCAGTAGGCGTATATATAGGAGATATTTAAAATGGGCAAGGAAGTATTTAAGCGGACAAAGCCGCATCTAAACGTTGGAACGATAGGACACGTTGACCATGGCAAAACGACGTTAACATCGGTAATAACGCACATACTGGCAAAACAAGGACTGGCAAAAGAAAGACCATTTGATACTATAGACAACGCCCCCGAGGAGAAGGAAAGGGGAATAACGATAGCGATATCGCACGTAGAGTATGAAACGGAGAAGAGACACTATGCGCACGTTGATTGCCCTGGACATGCGGACTATATAAAGAACATGATAACGGGAGCGGCGCAGATGGACGGAGCGATACTTGTGGTAAGCGCCCCAGATGGTCCAATGCCGCAGACGAGGGAACACATATTACTTGCCCGACAGGTGGGAGTGCCGGCGATAGTGGTATTTATGAACAAGGTGGATGCCCTTGACGACCCTGAGCTGCTTGACCTTGTGGAGCTTGAGGTAAGGGAGTTACTGAACAAGTATGAGTTTCCAGGGGACAAGATACCTGTAATAAGAGGCTCGGCGCTTGAAGCGTCTCAGTGTGGATGCGCCGGCAAGGAGTGCAAGAAGTGCGGGCCTATCTCACAGCTCCTTGACGCAGTGGATAGCTACGTACCCGAACCTAAGAGAGAGACGGACAAGCCGTTTCTCATGTCGATAGAAGACGTCTTCAGCATAAAGGGCAGGGGCACGGTAGGCACTGGTAGGATAGAGCGAGGAGTGGTGAAGGTAGGAGATGAAGTAGAAGTAGTGGGGATGAAGACGGAGATAAAGAAGACGGTAGTGACGGGAGTAGAGATGTTCAATAAGACCCTTGAGCAAGGGATGGCGGGAGATAACGTAGGGGTGTTGTTAAGAGGCGTAGAGAAGGAGGACCTTGAGAGGGGACAGGTATTAGCGAAGCCAGGTAGTATAACGCCACACACGAAGTTTGAGGCGCAGGCATATATATTAACGAAGGAAGAAGGCGGGAGGCATACGCCATTCTTTATGGGCTACAGGCCACAGTTCTATTTTCGCACGACGGACGTTACAGGGGTGGTGAGTTTACTTGGAGGTGCGGAGATGGTGATGCCTGGAGATAATGCAAATGTAGGGGTGGAGTTAATAACGCCGATAGCGATGGAGGAGAACCTGAGGTTTGCAATCAGGGAGGGTGGAAAGACGGTCGGCGCAGGCGTGGTAAGCAAGATTATCGCATAATTTTGGGGTAATAGACATGCGTGAATGGATAACCATGGTGTGTTCCGAATGCTCAAATAGGAGTTACCGTCTTACTAAAAAGGCTCGGGGAACAGAACGTCTGGAATTAAAGAAATTTTGCAAGTTTTGTCGTAAACATACTACCCATAAGGAGCAAAAGAAATGATGGTCTCACCTGGCGGGTGTTGATTTGATAGGTGTTCTGGTTTATTTTAAGTACCCCGATTTATAGGATTTGAAGGCTGGGATTTTAAAATTCCCAAAGCAGGTCTGTAGCTCTAATTGGTAGAGCACCGGACTCCAAATCCGGGTGTTGGGGGTTCGAATCCCTCCAGACCTGCCATATTTTTGAAGAATCTTGTACTGAGCTGGTCAAAAGGGAGGTTCCTTTCAAGCAATAGGTGGCGTTGTTAAAATATATGGGCTTCGAAGTTTATAGGAAAAAACAGGGTGTTTATGCAAGATACGGGTTAGCAATTATATTAGGATTCGTTGTACTCTTTGCTTCATACTCGTTATACGTAACGCTGATATCTCTACCAGAAGTTTATGCAGGCGCCAGGGTACCGGTTCTAAACGTAAGTTTTAATTGGGGCTTCCTTAGCGCAGTAATCTTATTCGTAATTTGTGGTGCTTTTGTGGGTATTTTAGTCGGAGGGGTACAGACAAAGATTGGGCCTCTCGATACCGGTGCCAGAAAGACAGTGGATTTTCTTATAGACACTCAGGCAGAGCTTCAAAAGGTTTCCTGGCCTACAAAACAAGAGCTCTCAGGTTCGATAATTGTTGTAATAATATCTGTAATAGTCTTAAGTATATATATTTTTGGAGTAGATGCTCTGATGCGTCAGGTTATGAAATTGTTGGGATTCCTATAGGAGGAGGGCAGGCGGAGCGGGTATACAAATGAAGAAGTGGTACGTGTTGCGTGTTCAAAGCAACAAAGAGGATAAGGTAAAAAGGAGCTTAGAGGAACATATCAAAACGAGGGGATTGGAACATCTAATTTCAAAGGTAATGGTCCCCAGCGAAAAGATATCTGAGATTAAAGGTGGCAAGAAAAGGATAATAGAGAGAAAGATATATCCAGGCTATGTGATGGCAGAGGTGGAGGTGGATGAGAAAGGTCAAATACCCTCTGATGTATGGTTTTTAATTAGAGAAACCCCGGGTGCTGGCGATTTTATAGGGGGTGAGCGAACACCTGTAGCAATGGCAGATTATGAGGTGGAAAAGATACTAAGCGAGACAGTTGTCAAAGAAGAAGCTCCGAAATCAAGGATAGAATTTAGTGAAGGGGATAAGGTAAGAGTAAAGGAAGGACCATTTGAAAATTTTGATGGAGTTATTGAAGAGGTCTTTCCAGCGAGCGGACGCGTAAAAATCATCCTGACAGTCTTTGGTCGCCCAACGCCCGTTGAGTTAGAATATTGGCAGGTTGAAAGTATTTAGAAAGTTACTAATAATAGAAAATCTACGGATTAAATATGGCGAAAGAAATAGTGGCTAAGATTAAATTACAGGTTCCAGGAGGGCAAGCCACGCCAGCTCCACCTGTTGGTCCGGCGCTTGGACAACACGGTGTTAACATAGGACAGTTTGTAACACAGTTTAATGAGAGAACAAAGAATTCTCAGGGTATTATTATCCCTGTAGAAATTACGGTTTATAAGAATAAAGCATTTGATTTTATTCTCAAGTCTCCCCCGGCAGCGGTGCTTTTAAAGCGTGCCGCAGGGATAGCAAAAGGTTCGGCTGTTCCAAATCGTGAGAAGGTTGGGCAAGTTACGAAACAGCAGGTGCGTGAAATAGCAACTACTAAATTGGCAGACCTTAACGCTTCCAATCTGGAATCAGCTATAAAAGTTATTGAAGGAACAGCCCGCAGTATGGGCATTAAGATAACGGATTAGTCCGCCTTAGGCGGATTAGAAAAGGTACACTTTACATGGCACATAAAAGCAAAAGGTATCAGGATTCCCAAAAGTTAATTGATAAGTTGCGTAAATACGATATCAAAGAAGCTATCCATTTATTAAAAGATTTAAAGAAGGCAAAGTTTGATGAGACGGTTGAGATTGCTATGAAGCTTGGGGTTGACCCCAAGCGCTCTGACCAGCTTGTGAGAGGTTCAATATCATTGCCAAAAGGGATAGGTAAACAGCTCAAGGTAGTTGTTTTTGCCACAGGAGAAAAGGCTGAATTGGCTAAAAAGGCTGGAGCAGATGAGGTTGGAGCAGAGGATTTAGCCAAAAAAATTGAGGGTGGATGGGCCGATTTTGACGTGGCGATTGCTTCCTCTGATATGATGCGTATCGTTGGCAAGCTGGGCCGAATCCTTGGTCCGCAAGGCAAGATGCCTTCTCCCAAATCTGGTACAGTTACGGATAATATTGAGACAGCGGTCAGCGAATTTAAGGCTGGGAAGATTGAGTACAGGACAGATGCAGGAGGCAATGTTCAGGCATCCGTTGGGAGATTATCTTTTTCCGAAGGTGACCTGATGGACAATATTCTTGCATTTATTTCACATATTACAAGCCTGCGTCCTCCCACAGTGAAGGGCACATTTGTACAAAAGGTGTTTATTTCTTCTACGATGAGTCCCAGCATTAGATTGGCAGTTTAATTAATCCACCTGAGGCGGATTTGAATTAGGCAATGGCAAGTCAATTAAAACAAATTATGGTAAGCGAATTGGCATCAAGATATCAAAATGCCGATAGCTGTGTAGTACTTGGTTTTCAAGGCGTCAAAGCTACAGATGCTCACCAAATCAGGAAGGACCTTCACGAAAAGCACATTGTGTTCGATGTGGTAAAAAATTCGGCCGCTTTGTTAGCCTTTAAAAAAGTGGGTATGGAAGATGCAGGAAAGTTGCTTATTGGCCCAACTGCAATTGCAATAGGTGGAGATGACCCTGCGTCTTTAGCCAAAAAACTCAAGGATTGGTCAAAGAAAATCCCCGCTATAAAGCTAAGAGGCGGTTACGTTGGTGGTCGCCTTTTAACACAGCAAGAAATTGAGTTATTGGCTTCTTTACCTTCCAAGGAGGTATTATTTACTCAGTTACTAATAGGAATAAAGACGCCAATGGTCAGGTTAGTTAGCGCCTTTTCTGCACCTTTGCGCAGCCTGCTTATTGTATTACAGGCTGTAAGGGACAAGAAGCAGCAAGAAGGTTCGTAAGAGAGATGGTTAAGTGTAAAAAGAATTGGAGGAAATAAATGGGAACAGAAAAGATTACACAAATTCTTGATATGGTCAGTGGTTTAACATTAATAGAAGCCTCGGAATTGGTAACCGAATTTGAGAAAAAATTTGGAGTTTCTGCAGCCGTTGCAACGATGCCAGCTCCTGGCGCTGCTGCAGTTGCCAAGGGTGAGGCTGCTGCACCGGTAGAAGAAAAATCAACCTTTGACGTAATATTGAAAGATGCTGGTGCAAATAAGATTCAGGTAATTAAGGTTGTACGTGCAGAGACCTCTCTTGGGTTAAAAGAGGCTAAAGCGTTAGTTGATGGCGCGCCTAAGACAGTAAAAGAAGGGGTTTCGAAAGAAGATGCAGAGAAGATAAAGAAGGAATTGGTAGCCGCTGGCGCAACCGTAGAAATAAAATAAAAGAAATGGTATCTCTGGCATCGGAGCAAAAGGCTAACCACGTATAAGAAGGAGCGTGGGACAAAAATTTTCAGGTATTCTTCTCCGCAGTATTTTTTACGGTGAAGTGATAGGTTACCAGAAGTGTTTTTTATCGCTTCCCAGGGGAATTGAAAAATGAATATTCGTAATTATGGCAAGGTTGAAGACGCAGTAGAGGTTCCAAACCTGGTGCAAATCCAGACAGTATCTTATGCAGATTTCTTGCAGATGGATGTGCCCGCATCTAAGCGAAAAAATCAGGGGGTAGAAGCAATATTGCGCGAGATTTTCCCTATAAAGAATTATAGCGAAACTGTTTCGCTTGAGTTTATCAAATACGAACTTGGAAAGCCACGTTACACCCCTGATGAATGCCGCCAGCTACGTCTTACTTATGGCAGACCATTCCGACTCTGGTTAAGATTAAATAAAGCAGAACCAATAGAAGAAGAGGTCTATCTGGGTGAAATACCTATCATGATCGGCGGTGGAGAGTTCATTATTAATGGCACTGAACGAGTGATTGTTACCCAGCTTCATCGTTCACCTGGAGTTGATTTTATAGAGGAAGTACAGGCTGAGAAGCGACTGCATTCCTGCAGGATAATTCCAGACAGAGGCAGCTGGGTTGAAATGGAAGTTAGTAAGAAGGATGTTCTCACGTTAAGGATAGACCAGAGTGGAAAATTCCCGGCTACATGCTTCCTCAGGGCGATATCTGAAGAGTATTCTGACAATGCAGATATCTTAAGACTCTTTTACGAAACGGAGAAGGTCGAAGTGACTACTCACGCTTCGGCTTCCAAGCTACGTGGCAGATACACAGTTACAAGGATCGTAAACCCAGATACAGGCGAAGTTGCCTTAGAATCAGGGAAACAAATTACAGATGCGGCGGCAAAGGCAATCGTGGATTTCAAGCTAAAGGAAATTGAAATAATAAAGAAAATGGACGACCCTTTAATATTAAATACCCTTGACGTTGATTACACAAAGTCTCATGAAGATGCCCTACTAAAGATTTATATAAGATTTCGTCCTGGCAATCCACAACAATTAGACAAAGCTAAACAATTATTTTATGAGAAGTTTCAGGACCAGAAAAGATACCGACTTGGCGCTGTAGGCAGATTCAGATTAAATAGAAAACTGGGCCAAAATATAACCGAATCCGAAATGACCCTTCAGAAGGAAGACTTCATCAACTCCATCAGGTACATTATGAAACTAAGAAAGGGCGAGGGCGCTTCGGTTGACGATATTGACCATCTTGGTAACAGACGCCTTAGAACTATTGGCGAATTGGCGGGAGAGGAACTACGGAAAGGCTTTCTTAAGCTCAGGAGAACCGTGCAGGAAAGAATGAGCGTAAAAGACCAGGAACAACTTACTCCAAGAGGGCTTATAAATTCAAAAACCATTCTTTCCACTATTGAATATTTTTTCAGTAGAGGCGAGTTATCTCAAGTATTAGACCAGACCAATCCTCTTGCCCAGCTCACCCACGAGCGAAGGTTAAGCGCCTTAGGTCCCGGCGGTCTTAACAGAAAGAGAGCCGGTTTTGAAGTTCGAGACGTCCACGTCTCACACTACGGACGAATCTGTCCAATTGAGACGCCAGAAGGAACTAATATCGGGCTGATTGCATCACTGGGTATATACGCCACTACGGACGAGTATGGTTTCTTAATCACGCCCTACCAGCGGCTTGCAAAGGGAAAACTTACTGGCAATGTAGAATATTTGCGTGCAGATGAAGAAGAAGGAAAGGTGCTTGCGCCCGTAGTAGCTTCTAAAGAAAGCAAGGAAACCCTTGCTCGATATAATGGCGATTTCCGCATTACCAATTTAACCGAGATAGATTATATGGATGTCTCTCCCAAACAGCTCGTAGGCGTTTCGGCATGTTTAATCCCATTCCTTGAACACAGCGATGCTAACAGGGCATTAATGGGTTCTAACATGCAGAGACAGGCGGTCCCACTGCTCAGAACAGAACCGCCAACTGTTGCAACCGGGATGGAAAAGGTGGTTGCACAGAACTCCAGCATGGTGGTTCGTGCAGAGAATGCAGGCGTCATTACAAAAGTAACGGCTGACCAGATTGTGATTAACGACCATGACGTTTATAATCTACGCAAATTTGTCGGTTTAAATGAGCGTACGTGTCTTAATCAGAAACCGATAGTTGCAGAAGGACAAAAAGTTAAAAAGAATGAGATAATAGCAGACGGCGCTGCTACCTGTAATGGAGAACTCAGCCTGGGGCGGAACGTCATGGTTGCATTCATGACATGGGATGGATACAACTTTGAAGATGCAATTGTGGTAAGCGAAAGACTGCTGAAGGAAGACTATTACACATCAATTCATCGTGAGGAGTTCGAGGTTGAGGTACGAGAAACAAAACTTGGCAGGGAGGAGTTCACAAGAGATATACCAAATGTCTCAGAAAAGATTCTTAAGAATCTCGATGAAGACGGTATTATTTGTGTAGGAACGAAGGTGAAGCCCGGCGACATACTTGTTGGAAAGATTGCTCCTAAAAGCCGCAGCGAGCTTTCGCCAGAAGAAAAATTGTTACATGCAATCTTCGGCCGTGCCGGAGAAGATGTCAGGAATGAATCCCTCGAGGTTCCCTCTGGTGTAGACGGCATAGTTGTTAATACCCAGAAATTTTCAAGAAGGGCATACCTCTCTGACGAAAAACGGCAAAAGATTGAACAGGAACTCAAAGATATAGAGGCAAAGTACGATAAGGCAATAGCAAAAGAATTTACCGCCATGATTCGAGACTTGAAGGAGGAGGCCGGTGAGCCGCTCATTGATTCCCAGACAGGCCAGGAAATAACAATCGAACCCGGAATGCACACCAAGACAATCATTACCATTGAAAGCCGTTTTGATGTTGAAAATATAAAGTTCACTTCAAGCAAGAAAAAGAATAGAGCCGTAGAGATTTATCAGGAATACTATCACAGGATAGATGACTTAAAAGATGAACGCGACAGAAAGGTCAATCAATTAAAGCGCGGAGACGAACTACCAAGCGGAGTCCTCGAGGTGGCAAAGGTTTCTATAGCCACAAAAAGAAGATTATCTGTCGGTGATAAAATGGCAGGCAGACATGGCAACAAAGGTGTTATTGCAAAGATAATGCCTGAAGAAGATATGCCATTTCTCGAAGACGGTACGCCAGTTGACATACTCTTAAATCCCCTTGGAGTACCTTCGAGAATGAATGTCGGCCAGATACTTGAAACACATTTAGGGTGGGCTGCAAAGACACTGGGATTCCAAGCCGTAACCCCGGTGTTTGAGGGTGCTACGGAGGAGGAAATTCGACAGACATTAAAAGAAGCCAGTCTCCCAGAAGATGGTAAGGCAATACTATACGACGGTCGTACAGGCGAACCATTTGAACAGAAGGTGACCGTTGGTAACATGTATATGTTAAAACTGCACCACCTTGTTGATGACAAGGTGCATGCCAGAGCCACAGGGCCATACTCTCTAATTACACAACAACCTCTTGGCGGGAAAGCCAGATTTGGCGGTCAGCGCTTTGGCGAAATGGAGGTATGGGCGCTTGAGGCATATGGGGCGGCTTATAACCTGCAGGAGCTTTTGACCGTGAAGAGTGACGATGTCGAGGGCAGAACAAAGATATACGAATCAATGGTCAAAGGGGAAAATGTTTTAGAAGCCGGCACGCCTGCATCTTTTGAGGTGCTTGCTAAAGAAATTGAAGGCCTTTGCCTCAATTTGCAACTTGAAAAAAGAAAGACTTAAATTATGACGGACACAGTTTTTGAAAAAATAAACGAATATAGCGCCGTTAAGATATCCTTGGCATCATCTGAGGACATCAGGGGCTGGTCTCGAGGAGAGGTCAAGAAGCCAGAGACTATTAATTATCGCACATACCGTGCAGAGAAAGACGGTTTGTTTTGCGAGCGAATCTTTGGACCAGAACGCAACTGGGAATGCTTTTGTGGAAAATACAAAGGCATAAAACATAAGAGCATTGTATGTGAACGTTGCGGGGTAAAAGTAACGCATTCCCGTGTTCGAAGAAAATGGATGGGGCATATTAACCTTGCCGCCCCGGTAGTTCATATATGGTTTCTTAAGGCAATGCCATCGAGACTCGGCACTTTATTGGGAATGAAAACCACATCGTTGGAGAGGGTGATATACTTTCAGGATTATGTGGTAACGGACCCAGGAGAAACCAGACTAAAATTATATCAACTACTTTCAGAGGAAGAATACAAGAAAGCTCAGGCGGAATACGGTGAGCAAAGTTTTAAAGCTGGCATGGGTGCAGAGGCAATCAAGACTATACTTCAAAACCTTAACCTCGAAGAGTTGTCAAAAGAGTTAAGAGAGGACCTCAAAAAAACAGACGCCAGACAGCGTAGCAGGGAAATAATAAAAAGGCTTGAGATTGTTGAAGCCCTTAGAGATTCAGGGAATAAGCCCGAATGGATGGTACTAACCGTTATTCCTGTTATTCCACCCGATTTAAGGCCATTAGTTCTATTAGAAAGCGGCAATTTTGCCACATCTGACCTCAACGACCTTTACAGAAGGATTATAAACCGTAATAACAGACTTAAGAAACTCATAGAATTGAATGCCCCTGAGGTAATAATTCGTAATGAGAAAAGGATGCTCCAGCAAGCCGTTAATGCCCTCTTTGATAATAATAGGGGGAAGCGCCCTGTTCTGGGTAGTAATAACCGACCCCTTAAGTCTCTTACCGACATGATTAAGGGTAAGCAAGGACGCTTCAGGGAAAATCTTCTCGGTAAGAGGGTAGATTATTCCGCAAGGTCAGTCATCGTCGTGGGTCCAGAATTGAAATTACATCAGTGTGGTTTACCAAAGAAAATAGCCCTGGAACTATTCCAACCATTCGTGATTCGTAAGCTAAAAGAAAAAGGGCTTGCTGACACCATAAAGAACGCCAAGAAGATGCTTATGAGAAAGGATGAGGAGGTATGGGACATCCTTGAGGACGTCGTACATAATCATCCAGTGCTGCTTAACAGGGCCCCTACCCTTCACAGGATGGGAATTCAGGCATTTGAGCCCGTCCTTATAGAAGGAAATGCTATAAAACTACATCCTCTGGTTTGTAGAGGCTTTAATGCAGACTTTGATGGAGACCAGATGGCTGTGCATCTTCCACTGTCTATCGAGGCTCAGGTGGAAGCTATTACGCTTATGTTGTCTACAAACAATATCTTCTCCCCAGCTTCGGGTGAGCCAATTATTACACCGACACAGGATATTGTGCTGGGTTGCTATTATCTAACAATATCGCCTGAAGACCAGATTGAAAAAGCAAAGATTAAGACGTTCAGTAATGTTGAAGAAGTCCTTCTTGCCTATGCAGAGAGAAAGATTGGTATACACAAAACCATTGATGTTAGACTTGACCCTGAAAAGGTTATAATGGGAAAGAATGGATTTGGCGAGCCTAAGAACGGGCTGTGCAGGACCACGGTTGGCCGTGTGCTTTTAAATGACGTTTTACCGCCTGAAATGCCGTTTTATAACTATCCACTTGACCAGAAAGGAATCAACGGCATAATACAAGATTGTTACAAAACACTTGGCAGGGAGAAGACTATTGATTTGCTTGACAACATTAAGGAATTGGGTTTCAAGGTGTGCACAAAGGCAGGGCTTTCCCTTGCCATAACAGACCTAAAGATGCCAAGAAAAAAACAGCAAATCCTCGAAAAAACCCAAGCCGAAGTCGAAAAGGTTCAAAAGTTATATCGCAAAGGTATAATTACCGAAGGTGAGCGGTATAACCAAATAATTGATACATGGACCTATGCAGGTGAATTGGTTGCCGAGGAAATGACGAATGAGCTAAAGAGTGATACAAGGGAGGGCAAACCGTATCTGAACCCAGTATATTTGATGACCGCATCTGGAGCAAGGGGCAGCGCCCAGCAGATAAGACAGCTTGCAGGGATGCGAGGACTGATGGCGAAGCCTTCTGGCAAAATCATAGAGACCCCAATCAAAGCTAACTTCCGAGAAGGGCTAAATGTGCTTGAGTACTTCAGTTCTACACACGGCGCACGCAAGGGGCTTGCAGATACAGCCTTAAAAACAGCCGATTCTGGTTATTTGACACGAAAATTAGCGGATGTGGCACAAAATGTTATTATTACGGGCATTGACTGTGGTACTGTCAATGGTGTTTCTAAAAGCTCCATCTACAGGGGAGAACGCGTTGAGGTTCCGCTTAGCAAGCTTATAACCGGTCGTGTTGCAAGAAGCAACATTGTAGACCTTGTTAAAGACGAGGTGATTGTAAAAGAAAACGAGTTAATTACCGAGGAAAAGGCAAAAAGGATTGAAGCGCTTGGTTATGAAAAGATACGTGTACGTTCACCCCTTACCTGCGAAATGCCGATGGGGATTTGTACTAAGTGTTACGGCACAGACCTTTCCCGTGGCGTATTGGTTGAAGAAGGCACGGCAGTAGGGATTATGGCTGCTCAATCTATTGGCGAACCTGGCACCCAGCTTACAATGAAGACCTTCCATATTGGCGGGACTGCTACTCGTTCTGTGGAAGAATCCGAAATCAAAACCAAACGCGCTGGTATTGTGAAGTATGAGAATCTAAATGCGATAAAAAATCCACAAGGCGAAATGGTGGCATTGTCTGGAAATGGAGAAATTATCCTTCTTGATGAAAAGGATAGACAAATCGAAAAACACACCGTTCCACTTGGTGCTTTAGTGTTGGTTAAAGAGGGGGAAAAAATAGTGCCCCCACGGCTCCTGGTAAAATGGGACCCACACATGACCCCAATTCTTGCAGAGATGTCGGGAATTGTTCGGTTTGAGGATGTAGTTGAAGGCAAGACAATGCGCCTGGAGGCTGATGCTGCTACGGGAATCAAGAGGCAGGTTATTATCGAACACAAAGGCGACCTACATCCTCAGGTAATTCTTGAGGACGATGCTGGCAAAATACTCGGACTTTATCCTATTCCAGAAAAGGCTCATATCGAGGTCGAAGAGGGGGAGAAAGTCATTGCAGGGACACTCCTTGCGAAGACGCCACGAGAAATTACCAGAACCGAAGATATTACCGGCGGTCTGCCGAGGGTGACGGAAATCGTCGAGGCGAGAAAACCTAAGGACCCTGCCGTAATGAGCGAGATTGACGGCATTGTTGAACTTGGTGAAAAGAGGCGCGGGAAGAGAACAATTATTGTCAAGGGTCAATCCGGAATGGAAATAGAACATCTCGTACCGCGAGGAAAACATCTCAAGGTTCACAGGGGCGACCGTGTGAATGCTGGCAATCCTCTTGTAGAGGGGCCTCTTGTACTTCAAGACATGCTCCGCATTTGTGGCGAAGAAGCACTCCAGCAATATATGCTTAAGGAGATTCAGAACGTATATCGCTCACAAAACGTTCCAATTGATGATAAACACATTGAGATAATTATTTCTCAAATGTTGCGGAAGGTTAAGGTTGAGGAGGTAGGAGATACGGATTTACTCCCCGGCGCAGTGATTGACAAGTTTAAGTTTAAAGAAATAAATAAGAAGGTGCAGGAAAAAAGTGACAAACCTGCAACAGCAAAACCATTGTTGTTAGGCATAACAAAGGCATCCTTACAAGCTGAGAGCTTTATATCCGCCGCTTCGTTCCAGGAAACTACTAAGGTGCTTACAAAAGCTGCCCTTGCAGGACAAAGGGATATGTTGGCAGGATTAAAAGAAAATGTCATTCTCGGTCACTTAGTACCTGCAGGAACCGGGGCAAGGAAGTACCTCGGTTTACAGGTGAAGAAGATACCAGAATTTACGATACCAAAAGGTGAGGAAATCCCAGAGAACAATCCTTCTGCATGATATAGGGAGAAATTATGCCGACTATAAATCAACTGATTAGAAAAGGAAGACAAAAGGTAAGAAAAAAGAGTAAGAGTCCTGACCTGGAGGGGTGTTCCCAAAAAAGAGGCGTTTGCTTGCAGGTGATGACAAGAACGCCTAAGAAGCCAAATTCCGCATTGAGGAAGGTTGCAAGGGTCAGGTTATCGAACGGCAGAGAAATTACTGCGTATATACCGGGCGAGGGCCACAATTTACAGGAGCACTCGATTGTCCTGGTAAGAGGGGGACGTGTTCGTGACCTTCCCGGAGTAAAATATCATATAATCAGGGGCACGCTGGATGCTGCGGGCGTTGATGGCAGGAAGCGCGGACGTTCAAAGTACGGAGCGAAGAGTCCAAAATAGCAGCCGAATAGGAGGTTTTATTAATGGCATTAGAGTTCAGAAGTACAGAAATATTTATTAAGCCTGATGTCAAGTATAAAAACAAAGCTGTTTCGAAATTCATAAATGGCATAATGCGCATGGGCAAAAAGAGTGTTGCTGAAAAGATTTTTTATAAGGCAATGGGCGTTGTTGCGGAGAAAAATCCAGGGAAAGAACCCCTTGAGATTTTCGAAACAGCTTTAAACAACGTAAAACCCCTTGTAGAGGTCAGGTCAAGGCGTGTTGGAGGCGCTACTTATCAGGTTCCTGTAGAGGTACCCAAGAAGAGACAGATATCCTTAGCCATGCGATGGATGATAGAAAGCGCTAAGAACAAAAAGGGACGTGCCATGTTCCAACGATTGGCAGAAGAAATATCAGATGCCTCAAGAAGACAAGGAGGGGCCTTTACAAAGCGAGAAAATACACACAAGATGGCTGAAGCAAACAAGGCATTTGCACATTTTACATGGTGATGAACATTGATTACGAAGACAATTGAAAAAAATATTGAAAAGATGCGCAATATCGGAATAGCAGCCCACATTGATGCGGGCAAGACTACCACTACGGAACGGATACTCTACTATACTGGAAAAGAGTATAAGATGGGTGAGGTTCACGAAGGTACCGCAACGATGGACTGGATGGAAGAAGAGCAAAAACGTGGTATAACCATTACCGCTGCTGCCACGAGATGTTTCTGGCAGGATTGCGTGATAAATATTATAGACACCCCGGGGCACGTTGATTTTACAGCAGAGGTGGAAAGGTCTCTCAGGGTATTGGACGGGGTGATTTGCGTCTTCTGCGGCGTGGGTGGCGTAGAGGCACAATCAGAAACCGTATGGCGTCAGGCAGACAAATATAGAGTACCCCGCATTTGCTTTGTCAATAAGATGGACAGGGTAGGTTCTGATTTCCTCAAGGTCGTTGCAGAAATAAAGGAAAAGCTTTGTTTCGAGGCAATCCCTATTCAACTCCCTCTCGGTGCAGAACAGGATTTTTGTGGTGTGATTGACCTGGTAAGGATGCGTGCGTATGAATACGCTGAGAAAGAAGAAGACAAGAGCCTCGGAAGCAAGTTTATTGATATAGAAATTCCCGATAAATATCTTGCTCAAGCACGGCTCCAGCGTGAAAAGATGATAGAAAGCCTGGCAAGCCATATAGATTGGCTTATGGAAAAATATATAAACGAAGAAGAAATTACTGAGGATGATATTAAAAGGGCAATTCGTGAGGGTACAATTAGTGTAAAATTAACACCTGCTCTTTGCGGCGCGGCGTTTAAGAACAAAGGCATTCAACCCCTACTTGACGCAGTTTGCGATTACCTGCCTTCCCCTGCAGATATTCCTGCCGTAGAGGGGGTTGACCCGGATAAGGAAGTTAAAATTACAAGAAAGGCTCTGGTTGAGGAACCCCTTTCTGCACTCGCATTTAAGATAACCTCTGATAAGCATGGCGACCTTAATTATATTCGCATTTACTCAGGAAAGCTTACACAGGGACAAAGGGTTTTTAATTCAAGAAAAGACAAGGTTGAGCTGGTTAGCCGCATATATCGTATGCATGCTAACGAAAGGGAACAAGTAGAGGAGGCTTCAGCCGGCGATATTGTCGCAGTAGTTGGTCTGAAAAACACAATCACAGGAGACACCCTCTGTACCAAACATGAGCCCATTGTGCTCGAACAGATGAAGTTCCCCGAGACCGTCATCTCAATGGCAATAGAGCCGAAGACACAGGCAGACAAGGAAAAGCTTATCCTTACCCTATCAAAACTTGTTAAGGAGGACCCAACCTTTGGAGCCCATACAGATAGTGAAACAGGACAGCTTATAATATCAGGTATGGGTGAATTGCATCTCGAGGTACTGAAAAACAGAATGCTAAGTGAATACAATGTGGATGCAAACGTAGGTGCTCCAAGGGTAGCTTATAGGGAGACTATTGCGAGAAAGGTTGAAATAGAAGAGAAATTTATACAACAAACAGGTGGACACGGACAATATGGCCACGTCGTACTTTTACTCGAACCATTTAAGGATTCCCAGCCAGTCGTTTTTGAAGATAAGATTACTGGAGGGGCAATACCAAAGCAATACATAAGATCTGTTGAACATGGAATCATGGAAACTGCAAGGACAGGCGTCTCGGGTGGTTACCCAATTATAAATATTAAGGCAACGCTAATACACGGTTCGTTCCACCCAGTTGATTCATCTGATTTAGCCTTTTATACTGCAGCATCCCGTGCTCTCAGAAGTGGTGTAGAAGAGGCCGGTTCAGTTTTACTCGAACCCATAATGAAGCTTGAGGTGGCTGTCCCAGAGATGTATATGGGAGACGTTATTGGTAATCTTAACGGCCGCAGGGCTACCATTACTGAGCTTGATTTCCGTAGCGGTGTTAGATTAATTAGGGGGCTTGTGCCGCTTGCCGAAATGTTTGGATATGCTACTGTGCTTCGGTCTTTAACACAGGGCAGAGGAAGTTACTCCATGGAACCATTTGAATATAGACCTGCACCGGCTGAGGTTTATAGCAGGGTAGCATAACGTAGAAGAAAAAGTCTTTTAAAGAATAAATTATGGAGGGTAATAGACCGTGGGCAAGGAAGTATTTAAGCGGACAAAGCCGCATCTAAACGTTGGAACGATAGGACACGTTGACCATGGCAAAACGACGTTAACATCGGTAATAACGCACATAC